>JAFGRS010000457.1 GCA_016935045.1 Lentisphaeria bacterium
AGCGGTTCCGGCAAGAGCACCATGCTGAACCTGTTGGGCTGCCTCGATCGGCCCACCTCGGGGACCTACCTGCTGGACGCGCGCGACGTGAGCCGGCTGGACGACGACGAGCTCAGCGACATCCGGCTCCGGTACCTGGGTTTCATCTTCCAGAGCTTCAACCTGATTCAGCAGTTGACGGTGGAGGAGAACATCGCCCTGCCTCTGTATTACCTGGGCTGGCACGCGGATCAGAGTGCCGAGAGAGCCCGGGAGCTGGCGGCCATGGTGGGCCTGGAAGACCGCCTCCTGCACCGGCCGCGGGAGCTTTCCGGCGGGCAGCAGCAACGCGTGGCGATTGCCCGGGCGCTTGTCAATGACCCGGTCCTGCTTCTGGCCGATGAACCGACCGGAAACCTGGATTCCGTGACCGGCAAGGAGATCATGCGGCTGCTCAGCGAACTCAACGGGCAGGGCAAGACCATCATCATGGTGACGCATGAAACGGAGATTGCGGCGCACGCACGCAGCCGTCTCCACATGCGGGACGGTCTGGTGGAACGTGTCGAAGGAGAAGACGGTCCGTGAGACGTATCCGCCTGGTCCGGGACATCCAGCTCGGCATCAAGACGCTGCTGCTGCACAAGTTGCGCAGTTTTCTGACCATGCTTGGGGTGGTCTTTGGCGTGGGCAGCGTCATCGCCATGTTGGCGGTGGGCGAGGGGGCGAGTCAGGAGGCCCTGAACCAGATCCGCAAGCTGGGCAGCCACAATATCCTCATCACCTCCATGAAGCCCGTGGCCGAGGAGACGGCCACCAACGTGCGCTCGCACATGACCATCTACGGGTTGACCTATCGGGACAGTGACCGTATTGGCGTGAGCTTCCCCACCGTGAAACGGTCGGTGCCGGTGAAGGTGATCCGCAAGGACGGCCGCATCGGCCGTCGGTCGATGGAGCTGCGGGTGGTCGGCACCAACCCGCACTGGTTCGAGTTGGTGCGCCGCCCCATCGTGGCCGGACGTCCGTTGACGATGCAGGACATGGAGACCCGGGGCAACGTGGTGGTGCTGACCGAGGAAGGGGTGCGGCGCCTGCTGCCGACCGAAGGGGTCATTGGCCAGTCCATCCGGATTGGCGGCAGTTCCTTCGAGGTGATCGGCGTGGTGCGCAGTGAGGGGGCGTCGGAAGGGGCCCTGCAGACCCCCGACCAGCAGACGGATGCCTACATCCCCATCAACGTCGTGCGCGAACGTTTCGGCGACCTGTTCGTGCAGTACAAGGGCGGCAGCCGCATCCGCGAACGCGTCGAGCTGCACCAGATGATCGTCGAAATCGATGGCCTGGAGCACGTCGAGGGCACCGCCACGGCCATCGAACGGGTGCTCGAGTTGTTCCACAAGAACAAGGACTATGCCATCAGCGTGCCCCTGGCGCTGCTGAAGCAGGCCGAAGCCACCAAACGCACCTTCAACATCGTCCTGGGTTCGATCGCTGGGATCAGCCTGTTGGTGGGCGGCATCGGGATCATGAACATCATGCTGGCCTCGGTGACGGAACGCACCCGCGAGATCGGCATTCGTCGGGCCATCGGCGCCAAGCGGAGGCAGATTGTGGCCCAGTTCCTCATCGAGGCCGTCGTTCTGTCCATGACCGGAGGCATGGTCGGGATCGGCATCGGGCTGTTGATCCCCTGGCTGGTGACCCGGATTGCCGGGATGCCCACCGTCGTCAGCCCCATCAGCCTGGTGCTGTCGCTTGGCATCAGCATGGGCGTGGGTATGGTATTCGGCATCTACCCGGCGGTTCGGGCCGCCCGGTTGGATCCCATCGAGGCCTTGAGGCATGAGTGACCGCGCCGGGCAGAGCCCGTACGGCCCCCGGGGCCGCGGCTCCAGGGGGGTCATGCGGGTCCCCGTTTCCCCGGACGCAAGAGGATGCGAGTATGAAGCAGTACGGCAGTGCCGCGGACATCAAGGTGGGGGTCGTGGGCTATGGACCTTCCTTCCACATCGCGCGTCACCATCTGCACGAGATGAAACGGGCGGGGATGCGGCCCGTGGCGGTCGCCGACATCGATCCCAGCCGCCTGCCGGTCGCCAAGGCCGATTTCCCCGAAGTCGAGACCTTCCCCTCCGCCACGGCGATGCTGGCCGGCTCCGACGTCGACCTGGTGGCCGTCTGCACGCCGCATAACATGCACGCTCCCGTCGCGATCGAATGCCTCAACGCCGGCAGGCACGTGGTCACCGAAAAGCCCTTTGCCATCACCACGGCGGAGTGCGACGCGATGATCGCGGCGGCCCGGGCGCACGACGTCGTCCTCTCGACCTACCACAACCGGCACTGGGATGGCTGGATTCTGAACGCGGTGGAGAAGATCCGCGGGGGGATCATCGGCGACGTCGTCCGCATCGAAGCCCACTCCTGCGGTTACCGACGTCCCCGGGACTGGTGGCGTTCCAGCAAGTCGATTTCCGGCGGCATCCTCTACGACTGGGGAGCGCACTACCTCGAGTACGCCCTGCAACTGCTGGACGGGGCGATGGTCGAGGTCACGGGCTTCATGCACTGGGGACATTGGGCGTCGCAGGTGATGTACGGGGACGACACGAACGAGGACGAGGCCTGCGCCATCGTGCGCTTCGACAGCGGCCAGTGGCTGACCCTGATCATGTCGAACATCGACTCGACGCCCCGCAGAGGAATGCTCGAAGTGACGGGACGGCGCGGGACCTTCGTGATCAAACCGGACGAGTGGACGGCAACGACGCAGGACGCGGGAGGCGTGGTGCAACGCCGCGGCCCCGTGCCCCACGGGCAGGGCTGGCGATTCTACCAGAACATCGCCGACCACCTGGTCAAGGGCGAACCCCTGGTCATCACCCCGGAATACGCCCGCCGCCCGATTCACATCATGGACCTGGCGCGACAGAGCGCCGTGGCCGGACGCACCCTCCCGGTCACCTACGGCTGAGGGACCTTCGAGCCGGGTGGCGCAATCCCGAAGAGAGTCCCGCTCGGCTCGCGGGACCTAAAGTAGGCGCCACGAGCCGAGTGGCGCAATCCCGAAGAGAGTCCCGCTCGGCTCGCGGGACCTACTTGAGACTGCCTTGCGGTGTCCATTCCGTTTCCGCCGGACACGGTGTTCCGAGCCTACTCCGAAACGACGGGATTACGCAGCGTCCCGATCCCTTCCACCGTCACCTCGACCCTGTCGCCGGCACGCAGAAACACAGGCGGGGTCCGGGCCATTCCCACGCCGTCCGGTGTGCCGGTCAGAATCAGGGTCCCGGGCAGGAGCGTAAATGCATCACTCAAGTAGCTTATTAGAAATCGACAATCGAAGATCATGTGGGCCGTGGTTCCGTCCTGCATCATGCTCCCGTTCAGGCGGGTACGGATGGTCAGGGCGGCGGGGCTGAGGTCGGTTTCGATCCACGGCCCGAGGGGGCAGAAGGAGTCGAAGCTCTTGGCCCGGGCCCACTGCCCGTCGAGACGTTTCTGGCAGTCCCGGGCGGAGACGTCGTTGGCACAGGTGTACCCGAAGACGACATCGAGGGCATCTTCGGGGGCGACGTGCCGTGCCCTGCGGCCGATGACGATGGCCAGTTCCCCCTCGTAGTCCACCTCGTCGGGGGCCACGCGGGGCAGGACGATGGGCGCCTCCGGCCCGATGACCGCTGTCGTCGCCTTGATGAAGATCAGCGGCCGCTCGGGACGCGTCGCCTGACTCTCGTCAATGTGACTCTGGTAGTTCGCCCCGATGGCGAAGACGTTGGGCGGCTGTACCGGGGCCAGAAGACGCACCTCCGCCAGGGCCACGGACTGGTTCGTTTCCCGCAGGCCCTCAAACGGCGGGGCTTCCAGGACCCGAATGCGGTCATCCTCGATCCGACCGTACCGCGCGCGGCCATCCACCTCGAATCTGCAGAAACGCATGCTGTGCTCTCCTCGCTACAGCCACCCCGTCACCCGGGCCAGCAGACGCGTGGTCTCGACGAAGTTGGCCCAGGAGACATCCGACGGTATGCCGTGGTCGCACCCGGGAACGTAGCCTCCGTCCTCGACCACGGGCGCAATCCTCTCGATCTCGCGCTCCAGTGCTTCGCCACCCCTGGCCATGGCTCTCTTGTCGACCCCGCCGCGGTACGCCATGTCGTGACCGTACCTCCGCCGGTAGGCCACAATGTCGTTGTGCGCCGCGACCTCGACGGGATCGCAAGCGTCGAAACCGGCCTCGATCCAGAGGGGAATCAGTTCCTCGACGCAGCCGTCCGAGTCCACGGCATACACCGGAACGCCGGCATCCCGCAGGAGCCCGTGCCAGAGGTCGTAGCACGGCTTCAGAAACTCGCGTGTCATGGCCGGAGAGATCATGCTGTGCGCCTTGAACGCCATGTCCTCGGACACGTGAATCTCGTCCGGCACGAGATGGCGGAAGGCATTGGCCAGGAGGCGGGCCACGTACTCGCCCCAGAAAGCGCACATCTCGCGGACGAACGCGGGATCGTCCACAAGGAGCAGGCAGAGACCCTCGAAGCCGCACCACTCCCGCAGTTGCCAGAACGGTCCGTGGAGATTCCAGGAGATGTAGTGGTTCCTTTCCCGCAGGGATTCTCCCAGGCGTTCCGGGTCGGCGGGGAGCCTGGCGGGGTCGTCCGGGTCGTAACGCCAGGACATCCCGGCCCAGTCGGACCGTGACTCGATCGGGCACTTGATCCAGCGCCGGGTCACGAAGTCGATGGCCTGGCGCAGGTACAGCGGCGAGAATTCCAGGCCGATCTCGCAGACGTTGCCCTTCCAGTCCTGGACTACCTGGCTGTCCGGCCGGACTTCGAGGACCTTCTCCTCGAACATGGGCCGCATGCGGTGGTCGACGCCGAAGCCGGGACCTCCCCCCGGCCACGGCAGGGCACCCCCGCAGAGACGGTAGGCAACCTCCGCGATGCCGCCGGGAGAGACCTCCCGCGGCAGGCCTTCCGCGTGCCAGCGGGCACGCGTGGACTCCCGGCCGCCACCGGGAGCCAGCGGCACACGGTCGGGACTGCCAAACAGCAGGGCATCAAGCATGCGCTGACGTGGAGTCATGGCCTCTGCTTCGGGATGAAACGCCGGGGTCGAGTGCACCGAATCGGGTCCGGCGGGATTCCCTGAAGAGTATAACCCATGACGCCTCCGGACGCCAGGCAGACAGGTCATATCCACGTAAGCCCTCAGTCAACGTAGGGATGCTCGCGGTACGCTCGCGCTCCAGGGGGATGGAACCCTCGCGGCCGCGCGGGCATTCGCGGGTTTGACTGAGGCCTTACCATATCCACGTCATCCCTCCGTCACGTGGGGAAGGGGTGTGAACATACGGCGGAGACCTGTCTGCGCCTGCCTGTCGCGTCCGCGGCACAGGCAGGTGTACCGGCACAGGCAGACCGCCGACTCCATCACCTGCCCCGAGCCCGTCGAACGGCTGTCGGCGCCGCGGCGTTCACGCCGGTTCGACGGGCTCACGGTCTCCGACGGGACCGCCCTCCAACAGGCCGCCCGGGACGCGGGCTTCCCGGCCGCCCGGCCGTCAGACCCAGACCGTCGTGTCGCGCAGGACCCGGGCCATACGCGAGTCGGGCGGCATCGACTCCCATTCGTCCCGCGTATAGACCAGCAGATCGACGGGGACAGGCAGACCGGTCAGGTCCCAGGCGCGCGAACGTTGAGCGAACGGCAGCGGGGATGTCTCCACGACCAGAACCACATCCAGATCGCTGCCCGGACCCGCGCGGCCCGCGGCATAGGAGCCGAAGTACCCGACCCGAAGCACATCGGGATGTTGTGATCGTACCGCCCGGGCCCACTGCCGCAGGGCTTCCCCGACCACTTCCCGTTCAGGCCATCTGAGAACGGACGAATGCAGCGATCTCACGGGCATAGCGGATGGCTTCCGTGCTTTGCAGGCGGCCGTAATGCTCGAAGGGTGCGCCCTCGGCGTGTCCATTGGCGTAGCGTGCGGCGACGTAGTAGCCGTCGAGGACATGCGCCTTCTCGATCAGCTCGGGGCTACACGCCACGTCTTCGGGGAGTTCCCTCAGCAGCTTGGCCACGACATGGCCCCAGGCTTCCTGGTTGTGGTTCAGGTGCAATGCCTTGACGGCCTTCTCGGCGGCCTGCTGGGCCGCGAAGCAGGCCCATTCATGGCGTTCGGCACGGGCGGAGTCCTCGGCCTGGTCAAGGTCCCGCGATGCCTGACGCAGCCAATCCCGGTCTCGGTTCGCCATGCGCAGAACCTCCCCGCCAGGAGCAATCCCGGACAGCGATGCAGCGCCGTCGTCGGGCCATCCCGACCCCGGCCCGGCGTGCGGACCCATAGGGCAAGATAGCGCTTCCAGGCGGTCGCCGCAACGTCCTGGCTTCAGCCGTTGTAATGCCTCAGTGAACGCCGGGAGGCTCGCGATACGCTCGCGCTCCAGGGGGATGGAACGCCCGCGGCCGCGCGGGCACTCGCGG
>JAFGRS010000458.1 GCA_016935045.1 Lentisphaeria bacterium
CAGCCCGACGGTCCCGCGGGGGGTGCTCACCTCTTCCTCGGCCCCCCGCACCCCCGTCCACGCCGTCCTAAAACGTGCGGACTCCGCACACTGGGTCTTCGCCGTGGCAATGTACCGGGAACCCGCCCAGGCCACGTTCCGGGTCGCGGGCCTGCCCCCCCGGGCAAAGGCCGTGGTCCTCGGAGAAGAACGCGAAATCCCGGTTGCCGACGGCAGTTTCACGGACGCCTTCGAAGGCTATGGCGTCCACCTCTACCGCATCCAGACCCCGTAGCCCCCCGGGCGCGATCCGCAGAAGCCCGGCAGGGCTGTTTCAAGATCCCAACGCCGCCGCCGGGCTTGTCCCGGTGGAGCACCGATAGGAGAACGGGGAGGGGGTCTGGCCGTGCCCCCTCTGCCCGGATCGGCGCTCCACTGCCACAAGGACAGTGGCGGCGGGAACCGATAGGCCGGACCTTGAAACAGCCCTGGAAGCCCGGCGGCTTTGCCGTGGGCAGCGCCGCGGAACGCGGGGTATGGTAGTGGACGGCGCGGGTCCCGAAGGCGCCGGGGCATAGGCAGTTGGTGGCAGAGAGGTATTCCGATGCAGGCGTTGTCTCGTCGCGGTTTCCTCGGCCAGTCGGCACGCTGTTCGGCCGGGGTATGGGGTGCAGTGGCCCTGGGGTCTGCCGGGAGCGTTGCGGCAGCGGCGGCGGAGCGGGGCATGAATGTGCTCTTCATCGTCTCCGACGACCTGCGCGACACGCTGGGATGCTACGGCAACACGGCCGTGAAGACGCCGAACATCGACCGCCTGGCCGCCCGCGGCGTGCGCTTCGAGCGCGCCTACGTGCAATACCCCGTCTGCAACCCGAGCCGGTGCAGCTTCCTCACCGGCCTGCGCTGCGAACAGACCGGCGTGGTGGACAACCGGACCCGCCTGCGCACCAAGCTGCCGGACGTCGTTACCATGCCCCAGGCCTTGCGGCAGCGGGGGTGGCACGCGGCCGGCTACGGCAAGATCTTCCACCTCGGGGGGGGCACGGAAGAGCAGCGCGCCCTGTGGCTGGATCTGCCGGCCTCGTGGGACGAGGCGAAGGTCTTTCGTCCGACCCCGGAGGGGCGTGTCATCGAGGGCCGGAACCTGACCGGGGGCAAGCTCCCGTGGTGCCAGTGGGGCGCCACGGCAGGGGGCGACGACGACCAGCCCGACGGACTCAATGCCCTGCATGCCATCCGGGCCATGGAGGAGCAGACCGCGGCGGGACGCCCATGGTTCGTCGGCGCCGGCTTCCATCGGCCCCACGATCCCTTCCTTTCCCCAAAGGCCTATTTCGACCTCTATCCCCCGGGTTCCCTCCGCCTGTACCGCGATCCCGCCGACATGACGCCCGCCCCCCCCCTCGCCATGCCGGGAGGAGGGTTCCAGACCGCCTTCGACGCCTTTACCGACCAGGAACGCATGGAGTTCCTGCGCGCGTACTACGCGGGAGTCTCCTTCATGGATGCCCAGGTCGGACGCCTCCTGGACGCCCTGGACCGACTGCGGCTCTGGGAGCGGACCCTCGTGATCTTCGCCGGCGACAACGGCTATCACCACAACGAGCGCAACTGGTGGAACAAGAACACCCTCTTCGAGAGAAGCTGCCGCGTTCCCCTCGTCGTCGCGGCGCCCGGCGGGGCACGGGGCGCGGTCTGCCGGGGGCTGGTGGAGTTCGTCGACCTCTTCCCCACGGTCGCGGACTACTGCGGCGTCCCTCTGCCGCACGGGATGGCGGGCATTCCACTCCGCTCCCTCCTCGAACAACCCTCCGAGCCCGGGAAGGAGGCCGCCTTCACCCTCGTCACCCGGGGCCTGAACTACGGGCAGAGCGTGCGTACGGAGCGCTGGCGGCTCAGCCGCTGGAGTGACGGAGCCATCGAACTCTACGACGAACAGAACGACCCCCAGGAAACGCATGACCTGGCCGGGCAACCGGGCTTCGCACAGCAGGTGACCGCCCTGACGGCACTCCTGGACCGCCTGCCCAAACCCGCCATCGAGGCCCGACGCTGAACGTCCACCACCACCCCGCCCGCCGGAACGCCGCCCCGGTGGCGAAGGAGCAACCACCCATGAGGTCCCTGCCCCCTGAGCGCCAACGCCCCCGCCGGAGCGCCCGTCATTCGTTTCTGCCGGAACTCGCACCGCCGCGCACCCGGAACGCCCGTCCAACCCGCACCGGCGTCCGCCGCCTGCCCGTGCGTCGCATGCGGACAGATCCCGGCGGCCTCCGGCGCGCCTGGCAGGTACGGCGCAGACCGCCGGCGCCAGACGGAACGGCATGCGGAAGCGGGCGTTCTGCTTGCGCGTACGGCACGATCCACATGGTGAGGTCTGTTCTGCTGCCGCTGTCCATCTGCCTGCTGGGGCTCGCCGCCGCCGTCTCGGCGCAGGGGCTCCCGACATCCGCCCAACGCCTTCTTGCCGAAGCAGGCACGCGAGGCGGGATTGTCGTCCACGTCGGCGCCGGCGAGGCCGGGCTCTGGGCCGGACTCACGATGGACCTGAGGCAGTCCCCGAACCTGATTGTCCACGGGCTCGCGACGGATCCGTCGATCGTCCCCGCGGCGCGCCGGCACATTGCCGAGAAGGGGCTGTACGGCCCGGTCAGCGTGGACACCCTTGCCGGGGCCCGTCTTCCCTATGCCGACAACCTGGTCAACCTGGTCGTGGTTTCGGGCCGCTGCGGCGCTGCGGACCCCGGTCCCGAACCGGGCCTGCCGCCCGGGGAGTGGATGCGGGTGCTGGCGCCGGGAGGCACGTTGCTGACCCGGTTCCCCGGCGACCGCCGAACGGCCTCGGGTCTGGAGGGATGGCACCGGGCCCGGAAGCCCGTGCCCCGGGACATCGACGAGTGGTCCCATTTCCTGCACGATGCAGGCAACAACGCCGTGGCTCACGACAGCGCCGTGGCGCCGCCCCGCTCCCTGCAGTGGGTCGGCCCCCCGCTCTGGCTCCGAAGTCACGAAACACCCTCGGGATTCGAGGCGATGGTGACCGGGGGCGGACGGCTCTTCTACATCCTGGACGAGGGACTGATCGGCATCACCGATCAACGCCTGCCGGAGCGTTGGGCCCTCGTCTGCCGGGATGCCTTCAACGGCGTCCTGCTGTGGCGACGACCCCTGGAACGCTGGGGCTGGCCCGAATGGGCGCGCAACCGCTTCGAGGGCAAGGACTGGACCGAGATCATCGGCGCCAGAACCGTGGTGCCGGACGAAAACCAGCGCCGGATCGTGGTCGAGGGGGACCGCCTCTTCGCGACCCTCACCTACATGGGCCCCCTCTCCATCCTCGACGCGGCAACGGGCAACACCCTCGCCACCGTCCAGGAATCCGCCCCCGTGCGCCAGATCCTCGTCTCGGAGGGCATTGCCCTCGTCCTCAGCCAGGGCCCCGCCGAGGAGGCGGCACAGACCGCCCCGCCGCCGCTCCTGATGGCGGTCGACGGACGGACGGGCACGCCCCTCTGGCGGAAACCGACCCCGTCCATACGGGGGCTTCTCCTGGCCGTTGCCGAGGGACGGGTCCTGCGCCAGAGCGGCACCTCCCTGGCGGCCCTTGACCTGAGAACGGGCAGGGAACTCTGGGAAACGGACCTGCAGGCACGCAACGTCCGCACCCTGGTCGTCGCCGACGGCGTCGCCGTCGTGCTCGCGGCCAAAGCGATCGAGGCGCACGACGCGGGTACGGGAGCCATGCTCTGGCACAAGACGGTTCCCCTGGCCGGCGGCCTCGGGTCCGAAGACCTCTTCGTCGTGGACGGGGTTGTCTGGCCGGCCATGATGTCCGTGGACGAACAGGGCCAGCCCAAGGGCAAGAGCCCCCACACCCTGGCGCTCGGATACGACCTGCGCAGCGGCGAAGAACGCAAACGTGTGTTCGTTCCCAACCTGCGCAGTCCCGAACACCACCACCGCTGCTACCGCAACAAGGCGACCGTACGGTACATCATCAGCGCCCTCGAAGGCGCGGAATTCCTCGACCTGCAGGGCGGCAATCACTCCCAGGACAACTTCCTGCGCGGGGCCTGCAAACTCGGCATCATGCCCGCCAACGGGATGCTCTATGCGCCGCCGGACCAGTGCTTCTGCCAACCCGGCGCCAAGCTCCTCGGCCTGTGCGCCCTCGGCGGCGTGCGCCCCCCCGACCCCACACCCGAACCGCAACGCCTCGAAAAGGGCCCCGCCTACGGCACCGTGACCGACCCCCCCTCCCCCGCCGCGCCGGAGGAACAATGGCCCACCTTCCGACACGATGCGGCCCGACACGGCGCCACCTCGGCCGTCGTCTCCGCCACCCTCGAAGAGGCCTGGCGGGTGCGCCCCGGACGCCGCCTCACGGCCCCCGTGGCCGTGGGCGAGCGTGTCTATGTCGCGGATGCGGACGCGCACACGCTTTTCGCTCTCGACCTGGCCGGCGGGCAGACCCTATGGCGCTACACGGCGGGGGGCCGGATCGACTCTCCACCCACGGTCCACGGCGGTCTTGTGCTCCTGGGCAGCGCCGACGGCCGCGTGACCTGCCTGCGGGAGTCCGACGGGGCCTGCGTGTGGCGGTTTCTTGCCGCCCCTGCCGACACCCGCATCGGCGCCTTCGACCAGATCGAGTCCGTATGGCCCGTGCACGGCAGCGTCCTGGTTCGAGACGGGACGGCCTATGTCGCCGCCGGCCGTTCGACCTACCTCGACGGCGGCATACGGCTGTATGCTCTCGACCCCCTCAGCGGCCAGGTCCGTGCCCAGACCTGCCTCGATGGACCCTTCCCGGACCGCGAAACCTGGCGCGATGTCTCCTTCTACATTCGCGGCGCCAACAGCGACGTCCTGCTCAGTGAAGGGGAATGGATCTACATGCGCCAGCGCAGGTTGACGCCCGCCCTCGAGGAGAGTATGCCGGAGGTGCTGTCGAGCAAGGGCGAGATGGATGTGGGCCTGCACCTCTTCTCCACCGCCGGGCTCCTGGACGGATCCTGGTACAACCGCACCTTCTGGATGTACTCCAGGCGCTGGCCCGGGTTCCAGTTGGCCAACCAGGCCCCCAAATCGGGTCAGTTGCTGGTCGTGGACGAAAACACCACCTTCGGACTGCGCGTGTTCTATCGGCGCAACGTCCACAGCCTGATGTTCTTCCCCGGCAAGGAAGGTTACCTCCTCTTCGCCGACCGCAACGACAACGAACCCCAGATCGTCGGCGAAGAAGGGGCCCGCGAACCCGTCGAGTGGCTCCCCCAGTCCCACTACTACCGCCGCGAGGGGTACCGCCTCCTCAACACCCCCGCATTCGGCACCGACAAGGGCATCGGCTACACCCGCGCCCAACCGCCCCTCTGGAAAACCTGGCTCCCCGTCCGCGTCCGGGCCATGGTGAAGGCCGCCGACCTGCTCTTCCTGGCCGGACCGCCGGACCTCTTCGACGCGGCAGACCCCTATGCCCCCTTCGAAGGGCGCCGGGGCGCCCGCCTGCTCACCGTGTCGGCCACCGACGGCACGGTGATCGGGGAACTGTCCCTGGAGGCGCCGCCCGTGTTCGACGGTATGATTGCCGTGCCGGGAAGAGTGCTCGCATCCCTCGAGGATGGTTCCGTCATCTGCTGGCGGGGGACCCGCGCACCGTAGCAGCCGTCCGCAGACCGCGCGCACGTGAAACGCCCGGAGGAGATGCGCTGGAGCCCGCCGCCTGCCTGTGCGTCGCACGCAGACAGGTCCTCGGCGGTATGCCGAACC
>JAFGRS010000459.1 GCA_016935045.1 Lentisphaeria bacterium
GCCGAGGACTTCCCGGCCGTCCATGCGCGGCATGTTGAGGTCGAGGAGGACGAGGTCCGGGCGGGGTGTATCGCGGTAGACGCCGCGGCGGTGCAGGCAGTCCAGCAGTTCCTCGCCGTTGTTGACCATCATCAGGGCGTTGGCCAGGTGGGAGCGCTCGAATGCCTTGCGCACCAGCATCTGGTCTTCTGGGTCGTCCTCGGCCATGAGCAGTCGGATGGGCCTGGCGGGTGCACTCACGTGGGTTCTCCCTGGGGTTCGGCCTGGGGGGGGTGTGGGGGCAGATGGACCAGGAAGCGGGTGCCGACGCCGGGCGTACTGCGGGCCGTGATGGTGCCCCCGTGCCGCGCGACGATCTTACGGCAGACCGCGAGACCGATCCCGGTTCCTTCGTAGGCGGTGCGGTTGTGGAGCCGCTGGAAGATGCCGAAGATGCGCTCGGTGAACTTCTCCTCGATACCGATCCCATTGTCCTCCACCACGATCTGCACACCGGCCTCGGCTGCCGCCTCCGGACCTGCAGCCGCGGCGGAGGCCCGGTACACCTTGACGACAGGGGCTACACCCTCCCGGCGGAACTTGATCGCGTTGCCGACCAGGTTCTGGAAGAGCTGGTGCATCTGGATGGGATCGGCCTCGACCGTTGGCAGGGGGCCCACCTCGATGTGAGCCCCGGCAGCGACGACGCGGGAGTCGAGGTCGGACACGACTTCGGCCAGGGTCTGATTGAGATCCACCGGCGCAAAGGGCTGCCCGCGGGTCGAGACGCGTGACAACGCCAGCAGGTCGTTGATCAGGGTCTGCATGCGCTTGGCCGCGTTGATCATCCGCGCCAGGTAGTCGCCCGCTTCGCCACGCAGCGCGCCCCTGCACTCCTCGGCCAGCAGGTCCCCGAAGGCCGAGATCTTGCGCAACGGCTCCTGCAGGTCGTGCGAAGCCACGTAGGCAAATTGCTCCAGCTCGGCATTGGAGCGCTTCAACTCGTCGAGCACGCGGACCAGATCCGCTTCGGCCCGCTTGCGCTGGGCTACTTCCCGGTCCAACTCGTCCCGCCGGGCCATGACCGAACGCAGGCTCTCCACCATGCCGTCAAACGCCCGGGAGAGCTGACCGATCTCGTCAGGGGCCGCGGTGCCGACATGGTGGTCGAGATTGCCGGCGCCGATGACAGCCGTCCCGGCACGCAGGCGTTCCAGCGGCCGCACGATGCTGAAGGTGGCGAACACCCAGCCGAAACCCAGACTGACGGCGCCGGCCAGCAACGCGACCGTCAGCAGCATCGCGGCGGCCAGATCCTGTGCGTGCTGTACGTTCGCGGCGGCTTTCTTCAGGTCGGCGTGAACCTGTTGCACGACCTGCTGCAGCATGGTGGTCGAGAGTTGCCGGTACTCGTATGCTTCCCGGATGACGGCTTCGAGACCCGCATGGGCGGCAGCCTGTTCCGGGGCGGTTTGCGGGATGCGGAGGCGATTCTCGCAGGTGTCCAGCACCCGCAGCACCCGTCGGGCAAAGGCGGCGAAGTAGATGTCCGCCAAGCCGGCCCGTTGCCGCAGGTCGGCGGGGGCAGGCCGGACCACGGGCACCTCCCTGGCGCCCTGTGCTTGCCAGGCCGTGGCCAGACTGCCCCCTGCGGCCCGGGCGAAGGCTTCGCTTTCGGAGCCCCAGATCATGGCATTGATGAACACCGCCGAACGTTGGGTCGTGCTCAGGAACGCGCGGCGCAGTGCCTCGAGTTCCGCCTCCGCGTCCGGGCCCTGCAGACTGAGTGCACGACTCATGCAGCCCGTGGTCTCCGACTGCCCCATCAACACCTGTTCGCAACACTGGGAGAGGGCGAGATAGTCGGCGAAGACCTCGTCCACGAGGCGGGTGTTCCGCTGGATGAGAAAGAGGCCGAAGAAGGTCGAGCCCAGCGTCAGCACCGACACCAGACCCAGCACCAGCAACAGATCGCGTCGGATGGTGCGCGCTCCGAACCTCATGTCACAGCTCTGCCTTGATGGCGTCGACTTCGTACAAGGCCTTGATCACACCCGCTACCGGGCGTCCCGGTTCCGCGGGGATCGGAACGGCAAGCGCGATGGCCTGACTGAGGGCACTGGCGTCGTACTCGATGCCGCCAAAGAAAGCGTGACCCTTGCCGCCGGCGTAGGTCTGCTGCCACCAGTCCTCGTCTGCCTGGAGGTAGTCGGATGTCCGGTTGCTCATGGCTACCACCAGCCCTTGGCGATCGGTGAGGAAGATCTCGGGGAAACCGGGGTTCCGGGCCCGGAACTCCGCCAGGCGCTGTGCGGCCGCGTTGCCGAGCAGTTCACGTCCCGGGGGATCGTCGCCGTCAGCCTGACACCAACGGGCATCCAAGCCTGCGAGCTCCTTCGCCGAAAGGGAGGCATGGACGCGATTGGCGGCCTCGACCTGGCTGCGGATGGCAGGGTCCCGGGCGAGTCCCTCGAGCAACGCCACCTTGGCATCGAGGAGACTCTGCAGGCCGGGAGCATACCCCGGAGAGAGGGCAGGGGAGGCAGCAGGCACAGCAGGCGCCCGGCCGCACCCGGCCAGCAGGGACGCGGTCAGAACGGCCAGGAAGGGGCTGCACTGCCTACGTACCCGCGGACGGAAAGACGATGACGTTGGCCAAGGCGTACTTGGACGGCGGGAACCACCGGGGGCAAGGCGAGCGGAGCCACAAGGCTTCGCAGAGAAGCGGCAATGGGCACCGCCGGCCCGGGTGCACGCTGCCTCCGCCGGCGCTCCCACCAATGTCACCGTGTTTCCGTTCGCGAGCACTGCGCACACACATCCCCTCTGCGTTGCCGTCACGCTAACAGTACCCTGCCATGCGGACGAGGGCAACCAGCCGCGCGGCGGAATGTCTCAGTTCCATCCGAGAACCGGCTCAGCAGCGGGTCGTCGACTCCTGGGGGTGGTATTCCGGCCCGGGGTGTTGCAGGCTGCCTGTCTTGCATCCCGGGTCGTCCACGCTAGGTTGTCTCTCCAGGCGGCAGGAGACTCCCCGCCGGAGATGGTGCCATGGACCGTCCCATGAGCCGCACGACGAGGGTCTGCCCGGGGTGGAGTGCCCGAGAGGGGCGGGGTTTCCGTTTCGGCCTGTTGTGTCCCTGCTCCCGGGTTGCCCGGGTCCTGTTGGCATGTCTGCCGTGGGGTTGCGGGGGACCGTCCGGTGCTCCCTCCATCGAGTCCCTGGTCGAGGCGGCTTCGAAGGGTGGGACTACCGTCGCCGCGTCGATCACCTATCCCTTGTCTGGCACCGTGTTTCCCGCCGAGATCGCGCCGCCGGAGATCCGGGTCGAGGCCGCCGGTCGCGGCTCGGACACATGGCTTTTCCGCGCCGAGGCCGAGGGGGTGGGGGAGCCGTTTCACGGCGTTGCTTCCGTGCCTTGCTGGAGGGTCCCCGCGGAGGTGTGGGAGAAGCTGGTGAGCGCGGGGCCC
>JAFGRS010000460.1 GCA_016935045.1 Lentisphaeria bacterium
GCCGAGTGGCGCTCCGGGTAGGCGCCACGAGCCGAGTGGCGCAATCCCACGCCCAGAGATCGTCGCGCTCGGCTCGCGCGACCTACCCCCGGGTAAGGCGTTGTGAGGGAACAGGCATCCGGAGGCTTGGCATGGTCACGGACCGTGGCGGCGGCAGACGATTCGCGGCGCTGACAGGGGTGGTGTGGACGGCCTGCCTGTGGCTCTTGGAGGCAGGGATCGCCATGGGGCAACTGACAACCTACACCTGGCCTGCGCAGGCCACGTTCTCGGACCGGTACCGGGTATTCGTCACCTGTGGGGACGCCCCCGAGCGGGAAGTGCAGGTCCTCATGTCCCTGGCCCGCCATGGGGGAGACTACCGGGCCCGGGAGCTCGAAGGGCGCACCTTTTCCTTTGTCCCGCTCTCCTTCGCGGGGGGAGAGGATGCGCTTCGGGTGCGGGTGGTGGAGGTTTTCGGGAGCGGGGCCGATGGTGTCCGCCTGAGTCCCCGGCGGTACGGCCTCGAGGCAACGCTGTCCGGGGACGGTCGCGAGGCGGTCTTCCGGGTGGACTCGCCCAACCGCTACCTCTCGGTGGACTTCGAGGTGTCAGACAACCGCACCGCCACGGAGGCATGGATCAAACACATGTTCTGCCTGTTCGTGGACCCGCCGGAGACGGAGGTGCCGGAGAGGAATGCCCCGGATACGGTCGTCTACGCGCCGGAGGTCGCACCGGAGGCGCTGCGGCGGGCACGGCTCATCGTCTTCCCCCGCGGTCATCATCCCCTCTGGGAGTACGGCGGCGGAGGGATGATCGAGGCCGACGGACGCCTGCGGCTCCAGGACGGGCAGGCCCTCTACCTCGAGGGAGGCGCGTTCGTCGAGGGGCTGGTCGCCGGCGACCCCCGCACCACCGGCGGCCAGCGCATCTACGGCAGGGGGATCCTCAGCGGCCGGCACTACCTCTGGCGCAACCACCCGGACCACAGCGGCCCGGCATACCCTCACATCCTCGGGCTGGGAAACCGCGGCCGCGTCGAGGGCATCACCATCCTGGACTCCCCCAACCACGGCATCGTCGGCTGGACAACGGCCATCACCAACGTCAAGCTGCTCGGGTGGCACTGCAACAACGACGCCGTGCGGGTCGGCAGCGGCTCGGAAATCAGCCACTGCTTCTTCCGGGCCGTCGACGACCACTTCTACAATTTCCACATCCATGTACACGATGTCGTCCTCTGGGCCGGGCACAACGGAGCCATCCTGACCTACGGCTGGGGAGGAGAACCGGGGGACAGAACCTACAACGCCGGGGCATCCCTGCTGGAAGACATCGACATCATCCATCCCGAATGGACCGCCCTGGGCAACAACAACGGCCTCGTGGCGGCCCAGGTCGGCCTCGATTTCCGACCCCACGGCTACGGCGGCGACACAACCACCGTCCTGCGCAACATCCGCATCGAGGGGACCATCCCCGGCCTGGTCAATCTGAAACCCCGTTCGGGGAGAGAGGGCATCACCGCCGTGCCCGTGGCCAACGATCGGGTCGGTTACCTCGGCGACCTCGTCCTCGAGAACATCACCGTCGACGGGCAGTCAGGCAGGGGAGTGCTGCGGGGAAAACCGGGAGCTGCCATCGACGGCGAGGGGACCTTCCTGGTGCGCAATGTCACCTTCCGCAACGTCCGCATCGGGGGCGAGACGCTGACCGACGCCGTGCGGGACCGCTTCCTCGACATCGACCCGGCCACGACACGTGACCTGCACTTCCCGGGAGAGTGACCCGGGCGCCGGCGCGGAACCTCCCCGCAGACCTCAGCATCAGGTGCACCAGGTACGGCGGAGACCTGTCTGCGCCTGCCTGTCGCGTCCGCGACGCAGGCAGGTATACCGCAAAGGCAGGCCGCCGGCTCCATTCCCCTGCGTGCGCGATGGGTTCATCCCTTTTGCCGCCGGATCGGGACGTCTGAGCCTGGGGCCGGCGGCTTGACGCCGTGAAGCCCCTTGGCGAAGACGGGCCCGTCCCGCCGAAGCCTTGGCGGAGGCGGATCCCCCCCCGTCCCCGGGACCCCGTTTTCCGGTCGCGCGCCCGGCGGCCTGTCCGGAAAACACCCCCGCGTCAGGCCGCCACGGGACTCCGTTTTCCGGTCGCGTGCCCCGCGGCCTGTCCGGAAAACACCCCCGCGCCAAAGGCGGTCCCGGGAACACAACGCGCGGGAAATATACTAAGACTATAGACTTACTATTCATTCTGGCGGCGATCGCGGGCCTCCTGGCAGGACGTACAGGTGGAAGCGGAGTCAAACGGTGAGCACGCTGAAGACGATGCGAGCAACGGTTTCGGTTTTGGCGTTGGGTTGTGCGCCATGGTTTCCGCGCCCAACGGTCAGGGAGTCGTCATGGCCGTGTTCCGCGGCATCGATCCGGAAACCCTTCTCGGTGCGGACGTTCGTCTCGGGGAACCGGGCGCACCCGGGGTTCCCGTGCTCGAGTTGCCGCCGCCAGAGGAATGGATCCGCTCCCATCACGGACTGGCGGTGAGCCTCGTTCTGGACGCTCTTGATCCCGAACTCCGCGACTGGCAACGGCAGGGATGGCTCAGCCTGAATGTCCGCACCCAGCACTATCCGGAAGGAGAAATCCGGGCGCAGCTCGAGGCCCTGCCCAGGACGCGTCGAGCCGGTCGCCTTGGGGTGCCAGGCTCGCGCTGAGACAGCTATGCGCGTGGGGGAACGTCCGGAAAATACGCTCTCGCCCTTGGCGGACCGGGGTACCCGTTTTCCGGCCACGCGCGAGCCGGGTCGTCCGGAAAACACCCCTCGGCGGCGGCGAGGGGCCCCCGGACGTTGCGGTGCTGCCTCAGTGGAAGCCGGAAAAGCCGCTGAATCAGCCCGGAAGGCGTCCTCCGGCTGGGCTCAGGGCCTTGAGCAAGCAGTGCGGGGGGGCACACACCGCGTCGAGATGCCTTCGGCCCCTGCCCGGGCGTGCGGCTCATCGGACATGGTGGGCGAAACTCCTGCTGCGCCGCGCTCCGCGATGCCGCCCGGGGACCGTGCGGCCTGCTGGAGGGCGAAGCCGTTTCGACGCGGGGTGCGGCCACGCACCCCTTGCTCAAGGCCCTGAGCCAGGTCGAAGGGCTCCCGCTGAGCCGGGCCCGGCATGCCGCCCGGGGACCGTGCGGCCTACTGGGAAAACGGGGGATGCCGCCCGAGGACGGCGGGTTCCAGCGCATCTCTTCCGGGATGGCCTCCGCCGTATCTGTATTGGTTCAGACGAGGGTCTGCTTGCTGCGGGTGGTCTGCAGTTCGTTGTCGGGGATGCGTCGGTGGAGCAGGTCGAGGGAGATGTCGATGACCTCCCTGGCCTCGTCCGGGGTGGTGGTGCCGATGGTGACCATATCGCAATCGCGGATGGTGTTCCAGACGAAGGCGAGGCCGACGGGGGGCAGGAGGCGTCCGGCGGCCAGGGGTTTGATGGTCATGACCGGTTTCCTGGCATTGCGGATGATGCGCATGACCCAGTCGGCCTCGACCTGCATGAGGAATCCCGCGGCATTGTAAAGCTGGATGTAGGTCTCGACATCGGCCCCGGTCTTGTCGGCGATGACAATGCTTTCCGGCATATGGGTGGACAACCCGGGGACCATGCCTCGCTCCCGGATCATGGCCGTGTAGCGGTCGATGTCCCGGATGCGTTCGTGCAGACGGTCCACGAGCCGGTCGGTCATGCATTGGTGCGGGAAACAGAACGTTCCCCCCATGCTCCGGCAGTGGTCGAAAACCCGTTCGGGCTCCATCTCCGGGGGGCCTCCCGGGAGCAGGTTGAAGTGGGGGGTGAAGATGCGCCGCAACCCCCTGCCGCTGCGGTCCTCGGCCCGTTTCATGGCCTCGTCCAGGAGAGGCAGGGGCATACCCATCACCGCATCTACCCCAGCCTCGAGGAACACCGTCAGGATGTCCGCCAGGTTCTGGACGGTCTGGTAGCTCTTGATGAAACGGTCCTTTGCCGCACTGGTGTGGGACCACCCCAGGAACCAGTTCGTGCCGATGATCATGCGGCTGAGTTCGACGCCGCCGACACAGGTCCGAGGGAACGTGCCCATTGCCGAGGTCCTTCCATGCCCAAGCCAGCGCCCATACCCGGGGCGGGCCGCCCGACAGTCAGCGGCATGCTCGGAATATGGTCCCTCGGCGCGCCGCGGCAAGGGGTGCAGGGGAATTGCCCAAGCGCGAGGCAATACGGGAGCCTGGCGGTCGTTTTCGGTTCGGATTGTGAACTCGCACGGTACGGAGGATCGTCATGGATCCGCGACTGCGCGCCATGGTGCGTGCTGGAAGTGCCATTCTGTTGCTTTCCACCTTACCGATCGCGGCGCAGGGCATGGGCGGCGCGGGGGGCCCTCCCCTGCCCGGGGGCGCCCCGGGTGATCCCGCGTCTCTGTTGCGGCGGCTGGATCGGGATGGGGACGGGCGCATCAGCCGTTCGGAAGCCGGCCCGCGGATCCTGCAGGACTGGGACCGACTCGACCGCAACGCGGACGGCGCCGTGACCGTGGACGAATTGCGGAGCCCGGGGGGCGGCGCGCGGTCCGGACAGCCCGAGGGGACGCTTCCCTCGGCCGGCCGCGAACCGAGCAGCGTGCAGACGAATGTCCCGGCACGGATCCGCGGTCCGGCGCGGGTGTTTGTCTGGGCTGAGGGTCCCGCGGCGGCCGGAGACGGGACGGCGTGGGAGCGGGCATTCCGGGAGCTGCAGTCCGGGATCGACCGGGCGGCGGAGCTTGGCGGGGGGGAGGTCTGGGTCGCGGGAGGAACCTATCTCCCGACTCTGGACGGCGATCGGGAGGCCACCTTCCGACTGCGGCCCGGAGTGGGTGTCCTGGGGGGATTCCGCGGTGTGGAGACGCAACGGGAGCAGCGCGACTGGGAAAGGAACCCGACGCTGCTTTCAGGCGACATCGGGCGCCTCGGCAGCGATTCCGACAATAGCTTCCATGTGGTGACGGGAACGGACAACAGCCTGCTGGACGGCTTTGTGGTTACGGCCGGCAACGGCATGGGAGGAGGTGGCGGTCCCCGCGGCGGGGAAGGCCCCGGGATGGGCGGCGGTCCGGGAGTCCACACGACGCCCGAGGCGCTGCTGGCGGGCGCGGGACGGGGTGCCGGCGGGGGGATGGTCAACCTTGGTTGTGCGCCGACCGTGCGCAACTGCGTCTTTCGCGGCAACCAGGCCATGAAGGGGGGCGCGGTCTACAACCTGGCGGGGGGGCGTTCCTTCCGCGGGGCTGCGGTTTCGGTGCCGGCGCCCCTGTTCGAGGATTGCGTGTTTGAGGCCAATTGGGCCCGGGCCCGGGGGGGAGGCGTCAGCAACGACATGGGAGCCGCCCCGGTCTTCCGCCGTTGCCGCTTTTTTGACAACCGCTGCAGCGAGAAGGGAGGCGGGATGTACAACGACTTCGGCTGCAGTCCGACGCTGACGCACTGCCTGTTTGTCGGGAACACGGCCTTTCGGGCCGGAGCCATGGGCAATGACGGGGCCAGTTGCCCGGTAGTGGCGTGCTGCACGATCACGGCCAACCGGGCCGAGGATGCGGGTGCCGGGCTCTACCAGGGCACCGGGCCCTCGAACGATCCCACGATCCTGCGCTCGATCCTGTGGGGGAACCTGTGCGAGAATGGCCCCGCGGATCTCTACAACTGGCATGACTGCTCGCCCCTGGTACGGGAATCCTGCGTCGGCGGAGGCTGGCCCGGAGAGGGGAATGTGGACGTGGATCCCCGCTTCCGGGACGCCGAGCGGAGAGACTTCGCCCTGCGCCCCGAGAGTCCATGCCCGACCGCAGGCATGACGGCGCCGTTGCCGACGTTGCTCCCCGTGCCGAAGCTGGAGATGCGGCACGTGACTCCGCCCAGGGAGGCAAAGGCGGCCGCGGGCAATGGGCCACGCGTCTTCCACGTTCGCCCGGATGGGCCGGCGGACGGGGACGGGGCGACCTGGGCGACGGCCTGCCGTGACCCGCAAGTTGCCATGGACGCGGCCTATGCCTGCGGCGGTGAGGTGTGGGTCTGCGCCGGGATCTACCTGCCGACGGGGACCGACCGCGGCGCCGCGTTCCGGCTGCGCGCGGGGGTGTCGGTCCATGGGGGGTTCCGGGGGGATGAGACGGAGCGTGACCAACGTCGTCCGGAGGCGAACGTGACGGTGTTCTCCGGGGACTTGGGGAAGCCGGGGGATATCTCGGACAATGCGTTTCACGTGCTGACGGGGGCAGATGACGCGGTGCTGGACGGTGTCACCATCAGCGGCGGCAACGCCGACGGGATGGCCTACGATGCCAAGGGCGGCGGCATGATCTGCTACGTGCGGGGACCCCAGGGCCGTCCGGGCGGGCCGGCGACGGGCACCAGCCCGACGCTGCGGGGCTGCGTGTTCCGGGGCAATGTCGCCCGGGAGGGGGGGGCCGTCTACAGCTACGACCGCGGCACGCCGGTGTTCGAGGACTGTCTCTTCGAGGGCAATGCCGCGGAGAACGGCGGCGCCGTAGCGGACCGGGTGGGAGTGCGGAGTCGGATGCGTCGCTGCCGCTTTGTGGCCAACACGGCCCGGTACCGGGGCGGGGCCCTGTACCTGGACTATGGCTGTCGGCCGGAGATCGAGGCGTGTACCTTCACGGGCAATCGCTCCGCTGTAAACGGCGGGGGAGTGTACCTGACGACACGCGCCTCGCAGCTCGAGAATACCGTCGCCCTGCTCCGTGCCTGCGTCTTCGCGGAGAACACGGCGGCGGGACAGGGCGGCGCGATCGCCAACGAAGACAAGAGCGTGCTCCTTCTCGACACCTGTACCTTCCGCGGCAACGCCGCCGCGGCGGGAGCGGACATCGATACGCGCCGGCAGGCAACGACAGTCCTCGAGGGAACCCCTCTCGACCCCACCGGCATGGCCACCGACCCGACATCGCAGACGCGCGCAGGTACCGTCGCGTCCTTTCCCGACCCGGAGCGGCAAGGCGCCGGGACCGGCGGGATGGGGCCGCGCGGCCGACGCTGATGGTTCCGGCGCCGGGGCGCCGTTCGGGGGGATCGCCGGAAGCCGATACCGCGACCGCAGAGGACCGCGGGCTCCAGGGGAGAAGAGGCCGCGGAGGACCGCGGGCTCCAGGGGGCTCAGGTCAGGGGGCCATAGCGCAGGCCGAGGGCCGGGGCCAGTTCCCGGCCGTAGGCGAGGAGTTCCTCGCGCTGTTCGGCGGTGAGCGGGCGGTAGGCCCGAGCGAAGTCCACGTTCTGGATGGCCTGTTCCAGGGTGTAGGGTCCGATGACGGCGGTAGTGACGCCTTCGAGATCCAGGGCATAGGCCATGGCCCGGGGCAGGCGTTCGGCAGGGGTGGCGCAGCCGACGCTGCCGTTGCGATGGTTTTTGAAGCCGCCCCTGATGCCGGCATAGACCTTCATGGCCGCGACGCCGACGTTACGGGCGCGGCAGGCCGGCAGGACGGCGGACTCGAAGGCGTAGGTGTTGCGGTCGGCGTAGTTCATGACACACATGACCACGTCGATCTGATCGGTCTCCACCATGCGCACGAAGCGCGGCGGCCGGGCGTGTCCGGAGATGCCGATGAAGCGGAGCTTGCCGGCCTGCTTCTGCTTGAGCAGGTATTCGAGGACCCCGTCCGGGGCAAGCACCTTGTCGATGTCCTTGCCCCCGACGTGATGGATGTGGACCAGGTCGACGTGGTCGACCTTCAGGGTACGCAGGGACTGGTGCAGGGACTTCTCGGCCGCCTCGGCGGAATCGGTCCAGACTTTGGTCACGAGGAAAAGGGAGTCGCGTCGCGAGGGAACGAGTTGGCCCAGCGCCTCCTCGGCATTGCCGTAGATCCGGGCCGTGTCGATGTAGGTGACCCCCCGGTCCATGGCCTCCCCGAAGATGCGGGTGGCCTCTTCCAGCCCGACAGGGCCCTCCCCCACGGGAGCCGTACCCAGACCGAGGACGGACACCCGGGCTCCCGTACGCCCCAGGACGCGGGTGGGCAGGGGCCCGTCCGACGCGGCGCCGTGGGTGTCGAAGGCGACGGGGCCCAGGGCCGCGGCGACACCCGTCACGGCGGCTCGGCGCAGGAATTCGCGCCGGCCGGGATGCATCGAGACTCGTCCGGGTGCTGAGCCCCGGCGCGGTGGGGTGGGGTGTGCTTTCATCCTGTGACCCTTGCCGACGTGAGGACCGGTTCCGCACCGGTCGCGGACACGCCTTCGCTGAGAACATCCTGTTCCGGCCCCTACTGTGCCACGGGGAACGGGCCGGCGCCAGTGCCGCCGCGAGGCAGCGCCGGTCGGATCCCGCGCGCCGGAACCATGGTACGAACGTCGCAGAAACCGGGGATCGCCGGTCGACCTTCGACAACGCTCAGGTTCCGCGAGAGAGCGCCTCCCACACTGCAGAGGGAGGGGATCGCCGGTCGACCTTCGACAACGCTCAGGTTCCGCGAGAGACCGCCTCCCACATTCTGCCACGGCGCCGGATCGCCTTGCGGCCCAGTCACTGCCTGTCGCTGACGCGTTCGAGGCGTCGGGGCGGGGGTTTCGTGGCGGGCAGATCGGCGAGGAGAACATCCACGGCCGTGTCCAGTTGCCGGTCGATCCCGGCGGGGATTTCCCCGGGCTGGGGCCAGACCAGGACATCGGGCACGGCGCCGTTCAGCTCCATGTCCCGGCCGTCGGGCAGGGTGAACCAGGTGCGTTCGGGCACCCTCAGCGTGCCGAGATCCAGGATCGGGGTCGTTCCCGTGGCGATGACCTGTCCGGCGGTGGGTACGCCGACGAGTTTCCCCCGGCCGAGGGCCTTGACGGCATGACAGAAGATCTCCGCGTTGCTCTCGGACTTCTGGTTGCAGAGCACGACGATGGGTTTGCTCCAGCTGGTGTAGACCAAGTAGTCCCGGGGGTATCCCTCCGTGCCGCCACGCGGAATGGTCACGGCATGCTCCGGCCGGCAGAGGATGGTCAGCAGGCGGTCGGCGATCATCCCGCCTTCGTTGTGGCGCACATCGATGACCAGGCCGTCCCTGCCGTAGCCCAGGGCGAAGACATCCTGCTCGAAACGCGCGAAATCCTCGTGCCGCATGCGGTCGATATGGAGGTAGGTGAGGCGGCCGCCGCTGCGTTCCTCGACCCGCCGCCGGTTCCCCTCGATCCACTCCTCCCACCGCAGTTTGCGGGCATCGGCATGGGAGATGGGCCGCAGGGCCACCTCACGTTCCCTGCCCTCCTGGTCCCGGACGCGGAGACGAACGGTTCGGTCGGGGCGGCCGTTCAGCACCTCGCAGAGGTCCATTCCGGGCCGCACAGGCACATCGTCGACGGCGAGGAGTATCTCGCCGGGGAGGATGCGGCTGCGGAGTCGGGCGGCCGGTCCGTTGCGGAGCACGTGGCTGACGCGCAGCCCGTCGCTGTCTTCCGGGCCCGGCTCGGCGAAGCGCAGTCCGAGGTGTCCGGTATGGACATTCCAGCCGACGTCGGCGCGCCATTCGCGCCATTCCTTGGTGTTGCAGTCGAAGCCCATGTGGGACGCATTGAGTTCGCCGAGCAGCATGAGGACCACGCGTTGGAAGCCTTCCATGTCGGCGGCGGTGGCGGCGGCCTCTTCGTACTTGGCGAGCACGGTTTGCCAATCGAGGCGGTTGAGGTTGGGGTCGTGGAAGCGGTCCCGCATGGTACGCCAGATCAGCCGGAATCCGAGGCGTTGGTAGTCTGCGAGGTTGGTCTCCTGGTAGACTTTAAAGGGGTATTCCGTGTTTTTGCCCTTGCTGAACCGACAGGGCTTGCCGTCGCAGTTCCAGAGGATGTCCTCGCCGCGCCAATGGGCGTCGCGCCCGGTCAGGGTGGTCTTAAGGGTGGGAGCGAGCTTGTCCGGGAACGTGACGGTGTAGGTTCCTCTGCGGCCGTCGATGGTGGCGGCGAAGGCCAGCTCGCGGGCGCCGGAGGCCCAGAAGAGCCCTCCTTCGCCTCCCCCGGGAAGGGTCAGCCGTTGGACGCGGCGATCGAGGTCCGCGAAATCGATGTGCACCTCGGGGAGGCGCTTGGGTTCGGGCTTGTCGCCGGCGGGTTTGGGATCGGGTTTGGGGCCGGCATTGCGCATGGCGGCAACGGCCTCGTCGTAGGTCCGCCACCAGGGGTCTTCCTCGTGGATGCGCTGGCACAGGTAGACATAGTGGATGTCCGCTTCCCGGGCCGCGCCCCGGAGCCCGATGAAGGCCAGCATGGCGCCGTCGGCGGACCATTGCGGCCCATGGTCCCAGTCGGGGTGACGGGAGAGGTTGAAGGGGGCGCCTGATCCGTCCGCCGGCGTCAGCCAGATGTCGGCATTCCAGTCGCTGTCCACGGCCTCGACCGCGAGCCAGCGGCCGTCCGGAGACCAGTCGTAGGGTCCGCAGCGCCAGGCCGAGAGGACCGTACGGCGTTCCGATCCGTCCGTGCGCATCACCCACAGTTCCCGCCGGTTGCGGACGCAGCCCAGGGAATTGCCGTCGGGGCTGACGGAGAGATGGGAGAGTTCCTGCTCGTCTTCCAGGATCGTCTCGATGGCGAAGGTCTCCTGGAGCCACCAGGGCTGTTGCGGATCGGTGCGGGTGGCGGCGCAGAGGCGGGTGGTCGTACCCCGGTCACTGAGGTGGAACAGGCGGTTGCCGTCCCGCGACCAGACCGCTTCGGTTTCCTGGCCGGCGGTGTCCCCGGCGACGAGCCTGGGTTCCCGCAGAATGGTGTCCATGACCCAGAGGTCACCGCCGGTGGTGAAGGCCATTTCCAGAGCGTTCTCGGACCAGTCCAGGGTCCCCCATTCGTTGTTGTTCCAGAGGGTGTGGTACCAGCGCCGGCGGGTTTCGAGGCCCTCGGCGTCCGCGTCGCAGCGGATATCGAGGCGCATGGGGGGTTGCCCGGATGCGGGCCGGAAGCGATAGAAATCGAAGAGCTGGCGGAACACCAGGGTGGAGCCGTCGCGGGAGAGGGTGGGAATCACGATGGGGCCGTCGGCGAAGAAGGTGAGCTGGCGTTCGGCCCCGGTCTCGAGGTGGTGTTCCCAGAGGTTGAAGCATCCCGAGCGGGCGGTGGTGAAGTAGAAGCCCGTGCCGTCGGGTTTCCACAGGGGCCAACGGCTGCCACTGGGGTCCGCGCTGACCTGGGTGTAGCTACCCGTACCCAGGTCCGCCAGCCACACCTGGCTCGCCCGACTGCCTCGGTAGCCCTGCCGGTAGAGGTCGATGCCTTCACGGACAAAGAGCATGCGCGTCCCGTCGGGAGAGAGGTGTCCCCAGTCCCCGTAGGCGTCCACGAGGAGACGTTCGCCCCGGGGTGTGTCGACATCGACGCGGACGAGGCGGCGGGTGGAGAGCCCGCCGTGGTCCCGGTCGACCGCGGCAAGGATGGCGGCGCCGTCGGGAAGCCACTCGAGGGGGGTGTACCCTTCCGAGTGGCGCGTGAGTTGCCGGGGTTCGCCCCCGCCGGCAGGCATGACGTAGAGCTGACGCGAGCCGTCCCGGTCACTGACGAAGGCGATGCGGGTGCCGTCCGGCGAGATGCAGGGCCAGTGGTCGTCCGCGGGGTGTCGGGTGAGCGGCAGCGCCAGGCCGCCTGCACTGGAGACCTGCCACAGATCGCGGCGCCAGTGGAACACCAACACCTCCCCGTCCGGCGAAAGCGCCGGCACCGACGCCAGGCGGACCGCCGTCGAAGCCGGACCTGCCGCTGCCGCCAGGATCAGAAAGAGGTACAGAGGAAGGACGGCGAAGAAGACCGGGGACCGGCCGAACACGCGTCCCGTACCGTAGCCGTGTCGTGTCAGAATGGGCATGGATGCTCCCTGATTTCAGGTTCCGACCAGCCGATGGCGGCGCCGAATACTATAGAACCGGTAGCACCGTCCGGCGCCTGCCCGCGGGCCGGATTCAGGACCGTTTCCAGAGCGGCGCCCGGGTCCCCGCCGCCACGGCCCTTGCGCCCCCGGAAGAACAGAACGGACACGAACGGATACAACCGACGGGGGAGAAACGCCTGCGCACCCCCGGGCTCGTCTTCCTCCGCGTCCATTTCGTCCATCCCGTCCATCCCGTCCATTCACCTCCAAACCGCCCGCACCGCACCTTCCCGCCGGCCGCAGCTTCTTTTCCTGTCCCATGGCCCTTGACGGACCCGCGAGGCGCCGCATATTGACAGCCAAGATGATTTTTTAAGTCATCCATGCTGTCAAACGAGGGCGATGATGCCCGGCAACGCATTGGTTCAGTCTCTGGTTCGGGGTTTGGATCTGCTGCGGCTTCTGGTGGCGGCGGAGGGGGGGATGTCGTTGCCGGAGATTGTATCGGCGGCGGGTTTGAAGCGTCCGACGGCGCACAATCTTCTGCGGACGTTGGCGAGTCGGGGTTTTGTGGTGCGTGAGCGGGGGGTGTATCGTCCCGGTCCGGCCATCGCGGTATTGGCTGCGGAGGCTGTTTCGGGTGCGTTTCTGCGCCATGCCGAGGCGGCGGTACGCGTTTTGGCGGGGCGTCTGCCCGGGGCGATCGTGAGTTTTTGCGAGCCGGTGGGGACCGAGGTTTTGGTTCGATTCCATCTTTTTCCGGCGCAGACGCTTGTGCAGCGTCCGGCGGGATCGGTGTTTTCTCCCTACCAGACGGCCTCGGGGTTGGCTTTTCTGGCGCATGCCGACCCGGAGCAGCGCCAGGGGGTGCAGTTGCGTCATCCCTTCGAGGTGGAGGGGATCGGGATCTGGCAGACCCCGGCGCGGCTGGAGGCGTTTCTGGCCGAAGTCCGGGCGCGGGGATACGTGTTGCCGCCCTTCTGTTCCGGGTCCACGTTCCGTCTGGCGGCATGGCCGGTCCTGGGGCGCGATGGTCGGCTGCGGGGCATGTTTGGGGCGGCCTGGCAGGTGGTTTCCGGGTCGGGTGGGGACGGGACGGCGGCGGTGCTGTCGGCGTTGCGGGATGCGGCAGCGGAGGTCACCGCGGCTGGGGTGTAGGGGTTCCTCGGGGGTCCTTCCCCGGCGGGGCCTCGGGGGTGGTTGCGCGGTCGTGGGTGCGGCCCTGTTGCCGCGGGGCGGGACCGGCATCCCGTGCGCGGCCGGGATCGTGGTGTCGTAAGGAAGGAGTGGTTGAGGCGATGGTACCGTTCGAGGAATTTCGCCGGCGGGTGGGTTACGACCTGGTAGGGGTGCCCCCGCTGGGTTGTTTCGACGGCCTGCCCCCGTCGGAACACCCGCTCAGCCTGTTCCCCGATGCCCGCAGCGTGGTGGTGGTGGGAACGCGGATCCGCCGGGGCCAGTTCCGAGCCATGGAGGAAGGGTCTCTGTGGCAGACGCCGGGACGCTGGCTCACCAGTTTCGACGGCGTCATCCGCGTCATCGAGAGCGAGGGGTACGAGTGTGTCCCCTATGCTCCGGCGGATGCGCCGCACATGCCCCGGCGCCCGCTGCGCGCAGGCCAGTGTCCCCCGAACGGCGTGCGGCTGTCGATCGACTACGCGGCCGCGGCCGCGGGGCTCGGGGAGATCGGCTACCACGGCATGTTCATGAGCGAACGCTTCGGCATCCGACAAGCCCTCGGACTGCTGGTCACCGACATGGACGTCGAGCCCAGCACCGGGTCCCCGACCGGCATCTGCGACCGCTGCCTGGCATGCGTCCAGGCGTGCCCCCTCGAAGCCCTTTCCGCCACGGTCTCGACGACCGTGACCTGCCAGGGTCGGACCATGGTCCTGGGGGAAATCAACGCCAATGCCTGCCGGGCCTGTCCCAACGGCGTCTCGGGTGACTCGAAGTACTTTGCCGGCGCGGACGAACTCCACTTCGAGATCGAGAACAACCAGGTCAAGGGCGACGCCAGGAGCCGTTTCGCGCGGGGTGGGCTTCCCAACCGCCTCGCGGCGGCCTGCGGGCGAGCCTGCATCGCACACTTCGAGGCGACCCACGACACGGGCTACCGGATTCCCTTCCGCAGCCGTGAGCCCTGGGGATTCCGGCCCGACGAACCGAGGGGGTGGTGACATGCTGACTGCCAAGATGGTCAAGGACTGTGCCATCCGCGGCGGCGCCGACATCTGCGGCATCGCCAGTGTGGAGCGCTTCCAGGACGGACCCCCGGAGACCCATCCCACGTCCCTGTTTCCGGACGCCAGGTCCGTCATCGTCTATGCCAGCCGCATCCTCAAGGGCAGTTACAAGGGCATCCAGGAAGGCACGGACTGGTCCACCTACTGGATCTACGGCTACGGCAGCGGCATCTACAGTTCCCTGGGCAGCGCCACCGGGGCCATCGCCGCCCTGCTCGAGGAACACGGTCATGAAGCCGTGCCCTCGCCCGGGGGCCACACCCTGCTGGACGAGGCGCCCTCCGCCCGGGAGCCCCTCGGCAAAGGCAGGCTGCCGCCTTGTGTCATGCTGCACATGCGGGTGGCGGCGGCCCTGGCGGGACTGGGGGAATTCGGCTGGTCCAAGGTCTTCCTGACCCCCGAATTCGGTCCCCGGCAGCGCTTCGACATTCTGCTGACGGACGCCGAGTTGGAGCCCGATCCCCTGCTTCGGGAGCCCATCTGTGACCGTTGCATGGCGTGCGTGCGGGAGTGCCCGGGCCGGGCCCTGGGCGGAGAGCGGGAGTCGATCCGCGTCGAGGACCGCGAGTTCGCCTGGGGCAGGGTGGACTGCGGCAAGTGCAAGGTGACCCATTGGGGCCTTAACCCCGAGGCCTCGCCGTTCATCCGCAAGGACCTGCCCGGAATGCACATGGAGGTCGAGAAGACGACCTACACCTGGTACGAGGCCTACCGGCTCGGGTTCGCCCTCTCCGAGCGCATCGACTACCTCAAGCTGATCGCCAACGGCAGCGCCGAACATGGCCAGGGGGGACGCCCCGGGTCCGTCTGCGGCGCGGTGGGCTGCATCCAGGCCTGCAATGAGCACCTCGAAGGGCGCGGCAGGCTCCGGGGCGGCGTCAAGGGAAAGGGGAACGGATGAAGATCGGCAGAGAACCCCTGCAGGCGTGGACCCGGGAACTGGGGCTGGACATGGTGGGCGTCGCCTCGGCCGAGCGCTATCGTGACATCGAGCCGCAGTGGAACCCGCTCAGCATCCTGCCCACGGCCCGTTCCATCATCGTCTTCGGCAAGTCCATCCCGAGAAGCCTCTTCCGGGGGATCGAGGAGGGCACCCTCTGGATGCGGGTCGACCGCTACCTGCCCCCCAGGGCGGCCTATTCCCTGTGCCGTATCTTCGAGGACAACGGCTGCCTGGCGGTGCCCTGCAGCCCCCTCGCTCCCGAGCGCTGGCCCGACGGTGTCGCCGCCGGCGACGACAAGCCGGCACCCAATGTGAGCCCCGACATCCAGGTCGCGGCCCAACTCGCGGGCCTCGGCGAAATCGGCTACAACGGCGCCTTCCTGACGCCGCGGTTCGGTGTCCGCCAGGCCCTGGGCATGGTCTTTGCCGATGCCGAGATCGATCCCGATGAGCCGTTCCCGGCGGGCACACTCTGTCCGCGCGAGAAGTGCCTGGCCTGCGTGCGGGCCTGTCCTGCGTCTGCGCTGTCGGCCACTCCGGTCACCCGGACGGTGGGGGAAGAGAGCTTCCCTGTCGGCAGCTATCGCCTGGAAGCGTGCCGGCTGTGCAGCAACGGGGCCTTCCCGGACACATCCTGCGCCGCGGCGCCGCCGAATCGGCTGGCGGCGGCCTGTACGCGGGCCTGCATTGCCTGCCTCGAGGACAGTGGCCGGATCGCCACCGGCTACCGGGCGCCCTTCCGCCGGAAGCCCGCGTGGGGGTGCGACACCTTCGAGGCATGAGGCGCCGGCTGCCAATCGCATGATCCTTGCCTGTATTCTGGAATCGGTGCCCGCGAGGCCGCGGGCGGTCCAGGCAGATAGGGGACGATTCGCAGTGGTCCGGTCGTTCTCCGGCCGCGCCGCGCAACATCCGGGGAGTTCCGGTGTCCCTATCCCCGGACGTGGCGGGCATCTTGCCCCGGGACGCCTTACCCGGCGGAAGGCAAGGTGAACGGCCCGTCCTCCGTGGAAGAAACACCTGTGAAAACGAGGTCTGCGCGGATGCGGCGGTATCGAGCTTTGCGGTACGTCTGGCGGGGTTGGGCCGGCTGCGCCCTGTGGCTGGCGTGCTTGTGGGGACTGCACCTCGGGGCCGCGCCCCCCGCCCGCAACGTCATCCTCATGATCCCCGACGGCTGCAGTACGGAAGCGCTGACCCTGGCCCGCTGGTGCAAGGGGGCTCCCCTCGCCTTCGACGGCGCCTGCCGGGGCATGATCAGGACGTACATCGCCGACTCCGTCGTGGCGGACTCGGCGCCCATGGCGACGGCCTACGCGAGCGGTTGCCGGACAAGCGACAAGCACATCGGCATCGGTCCCAAGCCGGAGACCCTCTCCACCGTCCCCGCACCGCCCGGGGAGCTGGTCTACCGCCCGGTCGCAACCGTCCTCGAAGGCGCCCGGCTCCTGGGCAAGGCGACCGGACTCGTTGCCACCTCCGTCGTTTCCCATGCCACGCCGGCGGCCTTCGTGGCCCATGTGCCCCAGAGGTCGCAGATGGCCGATATCATGGAACAGGCGGTGCACTCCGGGGTGGACGTGGTGTTCGGGGGCGGCCGGAAGTACCTCCTCCCCATCGGCAACGATGACGGCGTACGCAGCGACGGACTCGACCTCGAGGGCGTGCTGCGGGCGCGGGGGTACCGGGTGCTCTCCGACACGGGGGACGCGTGGGCGGAACTGGCCAAGGGCCCCCCGGGGGCGGAGACGGCGCGGGTGTTCGGCTTGTTTGCGGCGGGAGACATGGCGCCGGAGCCGGACCGCTACGACGTCGCCCCCGGCGAACCCAGCCTCGACGAGATGACGCGCAATGCCATCGCCCTGCTCTCCCGGGACCCGGAGGGCTTCTTCCTGATGGTCGAGGGCAGCCAGATCGACTGGGCCTGTCATGCCAACGACCCCGCGCATCTGGTCGGAGACCTGCTCGCCTTCGACCGCGCCGTCCAGACCGCCCTCGACTTCGCCCGGGACGATGGCCATACCCTCGTCATCGTCTGCTCCGACCACAATACCGGGGGAGTCACCATCGGCAACGCAGGCACCTCGAAATCCTATTCCCAGATGCCTGCGGAAGCGCTCCTGGGGCCCATCCGGGGTATGACCCGCAGCGCCGGATACGTCTGGACGCAGGCCCAGGACCCGGCCCTTCTCCGAAGGACTGCCGACGCCCTCGCCGAAGGAACCGGAGTCGCGCCCCCGGACACGGTGGTGCGGCGCGAAGCCCTGCGCGCGGCCGTACTGCGGTACTGGGGATTGGGCATTCCCGAGTCGGAAGCCAGGGAAATCCTCGAACGCGCCGCCGCCTACGGCAAGAGCGGGTACTATGCCCTCGGAGAGGTGATCTCGCGCCACCATACGGCCGTGGGATGGACCACGCATGGGCACACGGGCGGCGACGTGGCCCTGTTCGCCTTCGGTCCCGGGGCGCCCCTGGGCCTCCTGGATGCTCCCGAGGTCGCGCGGGCCATCGCCGACGCCATGGGACTGGACCTCGACCGCCTCAACGAAAGGCTCTTCGTCTGCGCCCAGACCGCCTTCCCCGGCCAGGTCCACGGCGGCGGGAAGGACGGGGATGCAGGCCCCGGAGCAGAGCGCCGCGTCGTCCGGATCCGCCACGGCGGCCGGACAGCCGAACTCCCCGTCAACCGGAATCTGCTCATCCTCGATGGCAGGGAGATCCCGCTCGAAGGCCTGGTCATCCATGTCCCGCCGACGGGAAGGACGTTCCTGCCCATGCAGGCCGTCCAGCTCATCCGAGGCGAAGCTCCCGACCTCCCGGCCGTCGCAAGGTAGAGGCGCGGGATGTTCGTGCCATGGGCCGCAAGCGGCCCGAACGCCCGCGGCACGGCCCATGCGCCGAGGCGACCGCCTCGCGGGACCCGGAACGCACCCGCAGGCGCAGGGCGGAACGGTCATCTCTGCGCCGTACCATCTGGAGCCGGCGGCCTGTCCCGCCGAAGCCTTGGCGAAGGCGGATCCTCCGCCGTACGTGCGCCGGTTCGGCATACCGCCGAGGACGGCGGGCTCCAGGGTGTTTCCTCGGGGCGTTCGGGCTGCGGGTGCGTTTCGGGGATCATCCCGGCGGAGCTTCGTCGAGGACGGCGAGCACCTCCTCGATCGGCAGCCCGATGACGTTGCTGCGGGGGCCCTCGATGGCCTCGACCAGAATGTCGCCATGTTCCTGAATGCCGTAGGCGCCGGCCTTGTCCAGGGGATTCACCAGGTCGCAGTACCGACCGATGGTGGCCCGATCGAGAGGGCGGAAACGGACCCGCGTCCGGCAAACCCACTCCCGACGCCACGCCGGCCGGCAACGGATCAGCACCACACCCGTCAGGACCTCGTGCCAACGCCCCGAAAGGCCGCGGAGCATCGCCTCGGCGCCGGCACGATCCTCCGGTTTGCCATGGATGACCCCGTCCAACGCGACCACCGTATCCGCTCCCAGGACCAACGACGCCGGCAGCAGGGCACTGACGGCTTCGGCCTTGCGGGCCGCCAGCCTGCGCACATGGGCGGCGGGCGACTCCCCGGGCAGCACCGACTCGTCCACCGCTGCCGGACGGACCTCGAAGGGGATGCCGGCCTCCCGCAGCAGAGTCTGCCGCCGGGGAGAGGCGCTGGCGAGGACGAGGGGTCCGGCGCGGGAGGTACAGGCACAGGGAAGGTGTACGGGACGGGCATTTCCAAGGCGGCGGCTCGGGGTCATCGCTTGCGCCATCCCTTGCGGCGGGCGGAGTGCCGTTTGCGGGCCTCGGTCTGTGCCTGCTGCCGCTGCCGCGCCCCCGCCGCCGCGCGCCGGGCCCCCACGCGGTCCCCGCCGGTCCCCTGGCGCTGCCGCACGTCCAGGCGGATGGGCAGCCCCGCCTCGGGGAAGAAGGCCTCCCGGATCCGGTTCTCGAGGAACTGCAGGTAGTGGCTCTGGAAGGCCTTCCGCTCGTTGACGAAGAGGACGATGTGGGGCGGGGGATGGGCCACCATGGTGCCGTAGAGGATCTTGAGACGCTTGCCTCCGACGGCGCTGGGGGGAGTGCGGGCCAGGGTATCCTGAAGGAACTGGTTGAGGACGCCGGTGGGGATGCGCACGGACATCTGCTCGCGCACGGCAAGCACGCGGTCCAGCAGCGCATCCAGGTTGTAGCCGCTCGCGGCGCAGACGACAACGATGGGGGCATGGGCCATGAAGGGCATCCGCTCCCGAATGGTCTGCTGCAATTCCCGCTGACGGGTGCCGGTGCCCGTCAGCAGGTCCCACTTGTTCGCCACCACGATGCAGGGCTTGCGGGCGTCCTGGATGAGCCGGGCGATGCGGCGGTCCTGGGCCGTTGCCGGAGCCGTGGCGTCCAGCAGGAACAACACCGCGTCGCTGCGGCGGATGGCGCCTTCGGTGCGGCTCATGCTGAAGAAATCCACCACGGTATCCACCTGTCGGCGACGCCGCAATCCGGCCGTATCGATGAGGGTGACGTGCACGTTCTCCTCACCGTCCGTCAGAACCAGGGGCACGTCGATGGCGTCCCGGGTCGTGCCGGCCACTTCGCTGACGATGACCCGCTCGTCGCCGAGAAGCCGGTTCACCAGGGACGACTTGCCCACGTTCGGACGTCCCACCACCGCCAGCTTCAAACCCTCCGTTGCGCCAATGTCGCCGCCCCCGGCGGGCACCGCCGCCGCAAGCCCCGCAAGCAACTCCCCGAGCCCCTGGTTGTGGCTGCACGTGACCGGATATACCGGCTCGAAACCCAACGGACTGAACTCCCCTTCTGCCGCCTCCGCCAGGGATTCGTTGTCCGCCTTGTTGGCCGCCAGAAACACCGGCCGGCGGCTCTCCCGCAGAAAGGCCGCGATCTCCTCGTCCTGAGGCGTGAGGCCGGTTTGACAATCCACCACCCACACCACCGCCGTCGCTTCCTCTACGATGCGCGCCACCTGGTCCCGGATCAGACCGTCAAACACGTCCAGACCGTGGGTCTCGCGCAGACGGACGCCCAGGCCGCCGGTATCCACCAGCATCACCTGGCGCCCACGGAAACGGGCCGGGGCGGCCACCCGGTCCCGGGTCACCCCGCTCTGCTCGTGCACAATGGCCACCCGGCGGCCAAGGATGCGGTTGAAGAGGGCCGATTTGCCGACGTTCGGACGCCCCACGATGACCACCACCGGGAGTTCCGGGGCGGAAGCCGGGGTCGAATTCGACTCGGTTGAGCTGACGGAATCCGCACACACGTTCCGGATCATCCTTCCCCGGTTGCCGGGACGAGCCCCGCCAGGCGCAGGGCGTGGGGGATGCGCGCCAGGGTACGCTTCCGGCCCAGGACGGCCAGCGTCTCGAAGACCCCTGCCCCCACCGTGCAACCCGTCACGGCCGCCCGCAGCGGCTGGTTCAGACTCCCTGGCTCCAGCCCCGCCGCCCCCGCGGCGGCCTGCACCGCCTGCTCCAGGGCGCCCACGTCGGCGAAATCCACCCGGCACAGGCTCTCCAGGAGCGCCGACAGGGCCCCGGCAACGCCCGTCCGACACAGCAACGAGCGCACGGCCTTGGGGTCGTACTCGGGGGTGTCCACGAAGAAATACCCCCAGCCAAGGGCGTCGGTATAGACCTTTGTCCGCGTCTGCATCAGAGCGGCCACGCGCCCGAACAGGGCTTCGTCGATCCGGTCGCCCCAGGGCGCCGATGCCGCCACGGCCCGAGCCCCGGCACGGAAAGCCCCGGGGTCCATCTCCGCCATGTACTGCCCGTTGAGATTCAGGAGCTTGCGCGGGTCCATGCGGGCCGGCGACTGCTGCACTCGGTCCAGCGCGAACGCCCGGACCAACTCGGCCCGGTCCATCTTCTCCCGCGCGTCGCCGGGGTTCCAGCCCAGCAGGGCAAGGTAGTTGAACAGGGCCTCGGGGAGGTATCCCTTGTCCCGGAAATCCCCCACGAAGGCATCGCCGTCCCGCTTGCTGTAGGGTTTCCCGGCCGCATTCACGATCATGGGCAGGTGGGCGTAGCGCGGAGGTTCGGCCCCGAGGGCATGGAAGAGAAAGAGGTGCCGGTAGGTGTTCTCGACGTGGTCGTCGCCCCGGATGATGTGCGTGATGCCCTGGGTCACGTCGTCGCACACGTTCCCCAGATGGAACACGGGATGGCCATCGCTGCGGACGATGACAAAGTCCCGCATGCTGTCCAGCGGCTTCGAGAGGCGGCCCTTGACGAGGTCCGTAAAGGCGATCGCGCGCCGGGTGAAGCGCAGGCAAACCGCCCCGGGCACACGCAGGGAATCCCCCGCGAACACACGGTCGAGGACGTCCGCAAGCACAAGCAGGCAACGCCCGCCCCCGTCCGATACCTCCAGGTCCCGAAAACCCGCCAGGCAGGACACACCCCCCGTGACCGCCTTTCCCTTCTTCGACACCCCCGCGTACCCGAGACCCTCGGCACGGACCTCGACCGGTTCGTCCGGGTGCACGGCAAGCTCCGCCGAACCGCAGACCTCGACGCCGGGAACCTGTTCCGCTTCCCATGGAATGCGGAACACGATGGCTTCGCCCTCCCCGTCCTTGGCACTGCGGTAGGCGCGGTTCTCTTCGAGGAGCCGTGCCGCGGCACGGCAGTGGGAGGGTTCCTGGCTGGTCTGGAAAAGGGGTTCCTCGTCGTAGGCGAGCCCCAGCCACTGCATCACGTCCAGCAGCGTGGCGATGGCCTCGGGCGTGCTGCGTTCCCGGTCCGTATCCTCGACGCGCAGAAGGAACTGGCCCCCCTCGTGGCGCGCGAAGAGCCAGTTGAACAGCGCGGCACGTATGTTGCCGATATGCACATGCCCGGTGGGGGACGGTGCAAAGCGCACGCGGACGCCCATGAGTCGCTTCCGTTCTCTGTTGCTGTGCAGCCTCCGGAATCCGAAGGCTCCCATACCCATCCTCCTCCCCTCGCGAGCCCTCGACAATGCCGCACCGGCCCGGGACCCGCATCGGGAAGAAGGAAACACGACGGGTACTATACCGGCTCAACCGCCCGGAGGCACGCCGTGCGCCCGGACCCGCGGGGCTGTCCCAAGATCCGGCGAATCGGTCCCCGCCGCCACTGCCCTTGCGGCAGTGGAGCGCCGATTCGGGGTGAGGGAGCGCGGCCGCGCCCCC
>JAFGRS010000461.1 GCA_016935045.1 Lentisphaeria bacterium
CCCCCCCTATGAACCCGAACGCCGGCGACGCCAGGGGACTCGAATTCCCCCTCGATTGGCCGGGGCGCGTCCTGGCCCGCGCCGACGCTCCCGCGGTGCCCGAGGCGATCCGACAGGCCCTTCGCGCGTTCGGCCTCGCGGCCGAACCCGTGCGCGCCAATGCCTCGTCGGGTGGCGCCTACGTCTCCTACAGCGTGTCCGTCATCGTCCCCGATCGGCACACGTTCGAGGCGATGACCTACGCCCTCTCCCGCATCGACGGCGTACGCATGGTCCTCTGAGGCCGCCCCCCCCGCCGTGCCAAACCCGGGGCCCATCCGTCGGATTGTCCCCCGCAAGCCCCTTGCCTCTCCCGCCGGCCCCCTGAGCCACGTGGCGGCTCGCCAAGGCCTGGAACATCTCCATGGGACTCAGATTCCGGAAAGACATGGCACAACTCCTCCTCATCCTCGGAAGTCCTTGCTCGTCTGCTCCGAACACCGGCGGAACCGGACGGCGAGCAGGATGCCCCGCAGGCGCCACGACCTGCCTGCCGGCAGACAGGGCCGAGTGGCGCCAAGGCCCCCTCGGCTCACGGGACCTGCTTCGCATCGTCCCCCAGGTTCACCTCGCCTGCCGCGATGGACGGTGTTCCGGGCCTGGCGCCGCAGATCCGCAGCGGGATATCACAGCACCGCGAAACGGAACACGATGGTGTGCAGGTAGACTCCCCCGGGACGCAGAACGCAGTCCGGGAACCCGGGCTGGTTGGGGGAGTCCGGAAACCTCTGCGGTTCGACGCAGAAGCCGGCATGGCGTCCGTAGCGCTGCCCGTCGCGCCCCACCAGCGTCCCGTCGAGGAAGTTCCCCGTGTAGAACTGCGCTCCCGGTTCCGTGGTCAGCACTTCCAGTACGCGTCCCCCTTCGGGTTCCTCCACCCGGGCGGCACAGGCCAGGCACCCCGGCTTCTTGTCGAGGACGAAGTTGTGGTCGTAGCCGCCCCCGGGAACGGCCGCGATGCGCTCCCGGACCGCGTGGGGGGCGGTGAAGTCGAGAGGCGTGCCCTGCACCGGCGCGATCTCCCCCGTGGGGATCAGCCCTTCGTCCACGGGAGTGTAGCGCGACGCCGGGATCTGGACGACGTGATCCAGGATGTCGCCCGTGCCGCGCAGGTTGAAGTAGGTGTGGTTGGTGAGGTTGACCGGCGTGGGCTCGTCCGACGTCGCCTCGAAATCGATGCGCAGTTCGTCCAGGTCCGTCAGGGCGTAGGTCACCGCCACATCGAGGTTCCCCGGGTACCCCTCCTCGCCATCCGGACTCAGACGGCGCAAGCGTACCCCGGCCGAACCGTCCTCCTCGAAATCCTCCGCCTCCCACAGGACCCGGTCAAATCCGCGGACCCCGCCGTGCAGGTGGTTCGGCCCGTTGTTGGCGGCAAGGCGGACCTCCTTCCCGTCCAGCAGGAAACGCGCTCCGCCAATGCGATTGGCGTAACGGCCCACCGTGGCCCCGAAGTAGGGGTGTTGCCCGAGGTATCCTTCGATGCGGTCGAACCCCAACGTCACCTCCCCGACGCGCCCCTCGGAGTCCGGCGCCTTCAGGCTGACCAGAATGGCACCGTAGTCCATGACCGCGGCTTCCATGCCGCTGTCGTTGGTCAACACGTGCAGATGGACCGCGTGGCCCTCGGGCGTTTCCCCAAAATGGCGCCTGGTGGACGGCATGGCGATGGTCTCCCTTTGCTGCTCTCACTACTCCATGGGGACGCCGGGGCCGCCGCGTGCCCGCGCCTTGCAAGGCACTCCTCAGACCCCGATGGACTCCCGGCAGAACTGCTCCGCCAGGCCCGCCACCTGCTCCTTCCATTCCCGTGAGGAGAAGTTGTGGTTGGCCCCTTCGATCCGCACAAACGAAATCGGCAGGTCCTGCTCCCGGGCGTAGTCCCCGAAATAGCGCAACGCCGCGGGAGCATCCGGGTCGGCCGTGCCGTAGAGCATCAGGCAGGGCATCGTCCGCTTGAGGTTGGCGAGATGCTTCACCGGGGGCGGCTTGTCCTGCTTCCGGCTTTCCGCTGCCACCGGCCGGGCGCTGCCCTTCGCCGGCCCCGACGCCTCCGCGGCAGTCCCCTCTTCCTTGCGCCGGTTGCGGCCCCGACGCAGGAAATGCCCGAAAAGCACATGCAGGACCCGGCCAGGGTGCACCTCTCCCTTCACCAACCGCTCCCACGTCTCCCGGCGCAGAGCCTTGTGAAGGTAGATGCGCGCATAGTGCCAGGTGCGGTGCACATCGCGGCCGAAGGCATCGCCGTCAGAGAACGGATATACGCTGAGAAGCACCAGACCGCAGGCCAGAGGGAGACGCCCCAGACTCCCCACCGCCACATTGCCCCCCGAGCAGATCCCTACGTAGACGATCCTGCGGACCCCGCAGCGTCTCGCGAACCAGGCCGAGGCCGCCACCAGATCGTCGGCCATGCTGGGCAGACTGACCGCGAGCCCATCCCCCTGACTCTCGCCGCGCCCACGGAAATCGAAGCGGAAGGAAGGATACCCGGCCGCTCCCAGACGCCGGCAGAAGGCCGTCAGCAACCCGTTCGGACCATTCCGGTACCCGCTCCAGCCGTGGACCATCACCACACCCGTCGCCGCCGCTTCCGACGCAGGGCGCGTCACGTTCCCCCACAGAATGGACTCACCCACCGGGAACTGCACCGCTTCTTCCCGCAGGTCCGGCCCGAGAGGAATGACGGGTTGCAGGGCGTCTGCCATGGTCAGGGACCCTCCCCGGGGTTGGGCGGCGTGTCGGTGCGGTCCGCCGGCGGGAGAGTCCCCCTGCCGTCGTCGGGGGGATAGTGGCTGTGGAGGAAGCGGCTGGCGAGACGGTAGACGTGGTTGTCGTTACCGCCCCCCGCACCGATGGGCAGTGGAGACGCCATCGTCTCGACCCGGTGTGCCTCCAGCTGCCGGTCGCCCGCGGCAGCCCGCCCGAGGAAGTCCTTCTCGGCGAGGTCCTCGCAGCCGCCGGCGTCGCCCCGGTTCGACACCAGCAGAATCGGTCCCGCCAGCTCCTCCCCATCGTGGACCACACTCCAGCTCCGCATCCTCAGCAGCTGGTCCTCCACCTCCCGGGTGCAGAAGATCTCCCAGTCCTCCCAGCAGTTCGCCAGACGCGCCACACGCTGCCAGTAGGACCGGAACGGATTCAGGTTCCAGCAGTCCACCGCCACCACGCACGCCGGCCGCGGCGCATGCATCGCCGCCAACAGAGCAACCGTGCCGCCACGGCCGCTCCCTACCAACGCATGCGTGTCCGAACGCACCACCTCGAGACGCCACGTCCCCCGTATGGCCGCGCAAACGTCCCACGCCGAACCGCGCAGATCGAGAGGGTCACCATCGCTCACGTATCTGTCCACCGCCCCGAAACCGGGTTCGGGGCGGAGCAGGCATTCCCCACGCAGCGCCATTGCCACCACCGCATACCCCTTCCGGCATTGCCGGCCCAGGGCCGCCACCTCGTCCCGCGACAGACCGTCCAGCCCGGCACACAGGTACACCAACAGGGGAAAACGATGCCCCAGGGGACGCCGCGCCGGCAGCATCAGCAGACCATACTGCGACCGCTCGCCAAACCGCCAACTCACCCCGTAGCCCTGCACCATGGAGAGACCATCCCCTTCGAGGGCAAACAGCCGCCCCGGAGCAGGGGAGCCCGGTTCGTCCCATCCCGGCTTCCCCAACTCCGCCACTCCCTCCAACGCCTGTACCGCGGCGGCCCAGGCGGCCGCGGCGCCCTCCTTGTCGCCGCGCGCATCCGCTGTCCGACCCCCAAACCAGTGTTCGAGCGCCGCCCGGCAGTCCCGGGCCGCCAGCAGCGGGTCGCGCAGTGCCTCCACAAAAGCGCGTTCGCCGCGGTGCAGGGTCTCGGGAGACTGCCAGGCAATCCCCTCGAGCCCCGTGCGAACCGTGCCGCCTCCAGCGCACCGTCGAGGGCCCACCACAGCGGCCAGAACCACCGCCGCCAAGGTCCCGCGGAACACCTGCCTGCCCGGGAAACGGATGCTCACGAGGACACTCCTCCGCCGGCATCCGGCCCGGAACTCGCCCCGGCCACAGCCTCGAGGAAAGCCACGGCGGGGCCGATCACGTCGTCGGATTCGTAGTACTCGAGCTGCCCCCAGAAGGGCTTGTCCCGAATGACCAGGGCTTCCCCCGGCGCCCGCAGTCGGGCCCGTTCGACAAGGGCCTGCCAGGCCGGGGGAAAGGCCTTGCCGCCCGAGACCCGGAGGACCTGCAACGCGCAGGCGGCGGGCAGTTCGGGCACGAGCAGGGAGAGGTCCTCCGCTTCGAGTTCCCGGGCCATGACGGCGCCCACCTCGTAGCCGCCGAAATCCGCCGTGCCCCCCCGGGCCCACGCGTCGGACGCCCCCGCCGCGCCCGTCGCACCGCCTCCACCCATCATCCGCTTGATCTGCTGCCGGCGTTCCAGGTCCCGCAGGCATTCGCTTCCGGTCGGCACCGGCTCGATCAGGCTGACCGCGGCGGCGCCCGCCGACAGGGCGGCCCGGAGAGCCAGGATGGCACCCAGGCGCGTCCCCAGGGCGCACCACCCCCGCCGCGCGTGCCGGGTGCGGAGGTATTGCGCCGCGGCTTCGGCTTCCCGGCACCAGGCTTCCCAGGTGGCCTCGCCATGCTCGCCAGAGCTTTCCCCCGTCCCGCTGAGGTCGAAACGCAACACCGCAAAGCCTTCCTCCACACAGGCCCGGGCCAGGCGCACCAGCATGCGGAGGGCACACTTCTTCTCCTCGCCGAAGGGCTCGAACAACACCACACCCATGCCGTTGCCCGCGGCAGGCAGAAACTCGGTGGCATACAGCCACTGCCCTGCCACCTCCATATACCCTGCGGTCTGCCGCACGCCGGTGTCCTCCGGATCTCTCCGAGTGCCGTGATGCATCGCCCACCCATGCCGGTACATCGACCAACGACGCCGGGGACTCGAGGGTGGCCCCGGCGCCGTCGGCGACCCCCGGGGAAGGTCCCGTCGCACGGCCTCTTGCGTGCCGTTCCCGGCGGGGTGCTGGGTGGCAACCGAGCGCACGAACTATGGCATTTGGACAGCATCGCGTCAACGGTGCGCGCGCACGATCGCGTAATGCCTCACGTGGGGAAAGGGCGAAGCTCCCGCTGAGCCGTTCCCCTGGAGGGCGAAGCTCCCGCTGAGCCGTTCCCCTGGAGGGCGAAGCTCCCGC
>JAFGRS010000462.1 GCA_016935045.1 Lentisphaeria bacterium
GCAGGAGCTTCGCCCTCCAGGGGATGCGGCTCAGCAGGAGCTTCGCCCTCCAGGGGATGCGGCTCAGCAGGAGCTTCGCCCTCCAGGATGACGTGCATCTCTCGGACTGGAGGGCGAAGCTCCTGCTGAGCCGTTTCCCGATCCCTGCCGGTTCGACTGATCGGTTACGCATTGCCGCTACTCCGCCTCGTGTTCCGTCCTGCGGATGATATCCTCCTGGATGTCGGGGTGGAGTTTGGTGAAGAACTCGCTGAAGCCGGCCACGCGCACGACCAGGTCGCGGTAGCGCTCGGGTTCCCGGCGGGCGGCGCGGAGGGTGTCGCTGTCCACGCAGTTGATCTGCATTTCCTGGCCTCCGGCGGCGAAGTACGCCTTGAGCATGGCGAGGACCTTGGCCCGGCGATCGGGCTGTGTCAGCATGGCCTTTTGGAAGCGAAGGTTGACATTGTAGCCGCATTGCCAGCTGCGGGTGGGGCAGAGTGCGAGGATGGACTTGAGGAGGGCGGTGGGGCCGCCGGTTTCGCAGCCCGCGGCGGCGGCGACGGAGCCGGCGAGGGGGGTTCCCGCGAGGCGTCCATCGGGGGTAGCGCCGGTCGTGCGGCCGCCGAGGATGGCACCGGAGCGGACCACATGGCAGTTGCCGAAGGGGGTGCCGTCGCGGGGGTCGCGGCAGATCTCCTTCACGGGTTTGTCGCGGAGGCTCTCGACGATGGCGACGAGGTCCCGGACCCGTGGGTCGTCGTTGCCGTGTTTGGGGGCGGCGAGGAGTTTGGCGCGGAGGGTTTCGCAGCCGCTGTAGTTGGCGGCGCAGGCCGCGGCGATGTCTTCGAGGGTCGCCTCGTGCTGTTGGAAGACGACCTGGCGGATGGCGGCGAGGGCATCGACCATGTTGGCGAAGGCGGTTCCGCCGCAGGAGAGGATGTTGTAGCGGCTGCCGAGGATCATGTCCCGGGCGCGTTCGATGCAGCCGTGGAAGAAGCAGGAGGTGAAGGGGGTTTGCCCCCAGCGCATCTGGGCGCTGAGTTCGGTCATGCCGTGGGCGTAGCTGGACTGGACCTGGCGCCGCAGGATGGCGCCCACCGCTTCGAGGAAGCGGTCGAAGGTGGGGGTCTCCGCCGGCGCCGGCAGGGCGGGGTCGGGTTTGCCCTTGCCGGCGTAGCCCCGGCCCCGGGTGAGGGCCTGTTCCAGGGCCTGGAGATAGCCGACGTGGGCGCAGGGGTTGAAGTAGGCCATCCCCGGGATGGCCAGTTCGTTGCATCCCGCTGCCACGTAGTTGCAGGCATCTTCCCGGGCAACCCCCAATTCCATGAGCATGGCCGGTACGGCATGATCCCCCATGAACAGGGGGAAGCTGGTTGACCGGGAGAGGGTTTCGAGGCAGAACTCGGCGAATTCCGGGTCCATGCGGTCATGCCACCGCACCCAGACCAGGGGTTCCGGCAGCGACATCGTGTCGGCCGCCTTGAGGAAGAGCCAGGAGAGGGGGTTGGTCTGATCGGCGCCATCGGGGGCGGAACCGCCGAGGCAGAGGCCCTGGGTGAGGTTGTGTTCGACGCCCCAGACCGTGTTGTCGCGCATCTTGAGGAGGAAGTTCTCGCACAGGGCGAGGGCCCGGTCGTCGTCCAGTCGTCCCGCTTCTACGTCCCGTTGGTAGAAGGGGAGGAGGATCTGGTCGATGCGGTCGGGGGTGTTGGAGTACCCGTGTCCTTCGATGTGGATCGCCTGGTGCACGAACCAGACGAGCTGCAGGGCTTCGCGGAAGGTCGCCGGGGGTTCGTTGGCGACGCGGGCGCAGATGCGGGCCATGTGTTCGAGGTCGGTGCGCCGGTTCCGGTCGGCTTCGTCGCGCGCCAGGGTCCGCAGCAGATCGGCGTAGCGTTCGATCCAACGGCTGACGCCTCGCAGGCAGTGATCGGCGGCGGTGAGGAATTCGAGGGCCTCGGGCATGACCTCGCCCGCACGCCGCTCGGCGATTCGGCGCAGGATCCCCCCCAGGCCCACCTCGAGAAGTTCGCGGTAGCTGGGACTGAGATGTCCCTGGTAGGAGATGAACTTGTAGGGTGCCGTCTCGGTACGCTTCTGCTCGATGCCGCGCACGGTGCGCATGTAGGCCCGGTACCGCCCCCAGAGATTGCGGTGTTCCCAGTAGTCGAGGATGTCTCCGGGGACCTGACCGCGGAGGTAGCCCGCGCGGTGCGGGTCCTCGTTGGTGTAGATGCCGTTTTCCCCGATCCCGATCTCGACGTGGATCGGCATGGCCCCGGGGGTTTCGGTGATGGCGCCGGCGATGCGGTCTCCGGGCCGGAGATAGAGGGGGATCGTCCCGAGGTGTTCCCGGAACGCCATCGCCTTGGTGACGATCCAGGGGGCGGACTCGTTGGCCTGGAAGACGCGCGTGTAGGCACGCGCCCGCTCGAGGGCGACGGCGACCGGGGAATCGAGGATCTCCCGGCGCAGGGCCCGCATGGCCGTGCTGTCGTGGTCTGGGCGGAAGGGTGGTCGCATGGGCGTTGGGACTCCTGCTGCAGCCGGGCCGCCGGCACCCGGTCGGCGGCGGCGGCGGGGGTTCCTCCCCGGCCCTTCAGCGGGGCAGGCCAAGGCGGAGGAACTGCTCCTCGGGGGCGTCGTGCTCCCGCATGAGACGGATCATGTGGTCCACCATGCGGGCCTCGACGTGGGCATCGCGGACGGGTCGTTCCTGGCCGGGGTCCTGTTCGAGATCCCACAGGGTGGTCGGTTCGAGCTGGTCGGTCTTCGGGCCCTTCGTGGGGATGCGCATCAGGCGGCAGCCCCTGGTGAACGGGAACGGCCCGGCGATGTCCACCTCCTGGAGCTGGCCGACCGGGAAGCGGGCGCGCATATGGGTGGGCATCATGGTGTACTGGTACAGGGGGCCGTTGTCGGGCGTGGCCGGGGCGCGCATGTAGACATAGCGTCCATCGGTGCAGTAGACGTGTTTTCCGTGCATGCCGAAGAGTACGGCTTCGTGGACCGGAGCATCGGACGCGATGGTGTCGCGGAGGGGTCTGCCGCGCATTTCGGCGGGGCGGTCGACGCCGAAGAATTCGAGGAGGGAGGCGGTCACGTCGATGTTCTGCACCAGGGCCTGGCGGCGTTCCCCGCGGACGCCGCAGCGGGGGTCCCAGAGGAACAGGGGCATGTGGGAGACCTCCTCGTAGAAGGGCATGAGCATCTTGCCCCACCAGCCGTGCTCGCCGAGGAGGAAGCCGTGGTCGGTGTTCACGATGAGGAAGGTGTCGCGCCAGAGGTCCAGTTCGTCCATCAGGTCCAGGACCTTGCCGAGATAGGCGTCGCACATGCTGTGCAGCGCCGCGCTCATGGAACGGCAGTGCCGCACCTTCTCCGGGGGTTCGTCGACGCGCTTGTAGCTGGGCCAGATGAACTCGGGTCCGTCATAGGTGTGGGGATAGAGGTCCTGGTACGCGCGGGGTACGTAGTAGGGTTCGTGGGGGTCGAAGGTCTCGATCTGGAGGAACCAGCGCTCCTCCCGGTGGTTCCGGCGGAGCCACTCGATGCCGGCGGCGAAGGTCTGTGCCTGGGGCCATTGGTGTTCTTCGGTGATGAAGCGTCTGGTGCAGCGTTCGTGGACGCGGGGCGGTCCGGGACGGCTCTCGGGGGTTACCACGCCCTTCCAGGCGTCGGCCTCCTGGCCGCGGGCGAATTCCCAGGTGTTGTAGCGGCCGTGGTAGGTCGCCCCGCCGTCCTCCCAGTAGTGATAGCCGTCGCTGATCAGGCTGGTGTAGACGCCTGCCTCGCGGAGGATCTCCGGCATCGAGTTGTCGAAGGGTTCCAGGGGGCCCCAACCGCGGTGCAGGAAGTTGTATCGTCCCGTGTGGAGGTCCCTGCGGGTGGGGATGGTCGGGGAACTGCCGATGCGGGCCCGGTCGAAGGTCACGGTCCGTTCGGCCAGGCGCCGGAAGTTCGGGGTGTGGACCCAGTCACAGCCGTAGGGCTCGAGCATGTGCCGGTTCAGCGAGTCGTACATCACCAGGATCGCCTTCATGGACCTTGCCTCCGTATGCCCGTGACACGCGTGTCCCCGATCGTGCCGTCCCAAAATCCTCAGTATCCCTTCGGCGCCGGCGCGGCGCCCGCTTCCCCGCCGGGTCCCATGCCGGAGCGCCGGCGGAACTCGTCGAGCATGGCCGCCGTGGCCGTGGCCCCGCAGCGCGCGGCGCCCAGGGCGCGGACGCGGAGCAGGCCGTCGAGGTCGCGCACCCCGCCGGCCGCCTTGATACGGACCTTTGCCGAGCAACTTGCCCGCATCAGCTTCAGGTCGGGTTCCGTGGCGCCGCGGTAGCCGTAGGCGCCGTCGGGTCGTTTGACGAAGCCGTAGCCGGTCGAGGTTTTGACGAAGTCGGTCCCGGCCCGTTCGCAGATCTGGCAGAGGCGGATCTTGATGCCATCGTCGGGGAGGTAGTCGTTCTCGATGATGGTCTTGACGATGGCGCCGTGGCGGTGGGCTTCGGCGCACACGGCCCGGACGTCCTCCTCGACGTAGGTCCAGTCGCCCGAGAGGGCCTTGCCGACGTTGATGACCATGTCGATCTCGACCGCGCCTTCCCGGCAGGCCGTTTCGGTCTCGCAGCGTTTGACTTCGGTGGTGTTGCCGCCGTGGGGGAAGCCGATGACCGTGCCGACGTTCACCCCGGTGCCCGCCAGGAGTTCGGCGGCGCGCCGGACGTAATAGGGCTTGATGCAGACCGAAGCGACGCCGTAGCGTGCCGCCAGCCGGCAGCCCTCCTCGAGTTCCCGGTCGGTCAGGGTGGGGTGCAGGAGCGAGTGATCGATCATCTTGGCGAGGTCGGTGTAGGTGCAGGTCATGGTCACTGTCCTTGCGGTTGCCGGCTGCCGGCGCGGCGGCCGGGATGCCTAGTCGACGAACTGGCGCAGGTAACGCGCGCTCTGGCGCAGCGCGGCCTGGCGGGACTCGAGGGAGCCTTCGTAGGCCCTGTCCTCGACCTCGATGCAGACCGGGCCGTCGTACCCCGTCTCCCCCAGCACGGAGAAGAAGCGTCCCCAGTCCACCTCTCCCAGGCCGGGAAGCTTGGGGACGTGGTATTCGAGGGGCGTGGCGAGGATGCCGACGTCGTCGAGGCGGTGTCGGTCGACGCGGACGTCCTTGGCGTGGAC
>JAFGRS010000463.1 GCA_016935045.1 Lentisphaeria bacterium
CCCCGAATCGGCGCTCCACTGCCGCAAGGGCAGTGGCGGCGGGAACCGATGCAGCGGATCTTGGAACAGCCCTGGCGGGGGCGTGACGACGTCCGTGAGGTCAGGGGCGGTCAGGGTCCCGCAGGACGATACGGAAACCGACGTCGAAGACGCGTTGCCAGGGGTTGTGGGAACGCCGTGCGCACGGGGCGGCCTCCGCGGGGCGGTCGTTCCAGGAGCCTCCGCGGACCAGCCGGCGGGTGGTCCCCGGGAGCGTGTCCGCGGTCCATTCTGCGACGTTCCCATGCATGTCGTGCAGGCCCCAGCGGTTGGGGGTGTAGGACATCACCGGAGCGCTGACCCGGAAGCCGTCGTCCACGCTCGGGATTGCGGGGCGCCAGGGCGGCACGGCGCCCGAGGGGAGGCCCCAGCCGAAGGTGGGCATGGTGTGGAGCTGCCGGTCGGCGAGGTTGGCGTGCCTGGCGAAGTCGGCGTCTTCGGGGCCGTAGTTCAGGGGTGTCGCGGTGCCCGCCCGGCAGGCCCATTCCCATTCGAGTGCCGTCGGCAGGGAGACCACCGCCCCGTGGCGCGCCCCGAGCCAGCGGCAGAAGGCGTCGGCCTGTTCGGCGGACACGCGGCAGACCGGCTGCTCGGGACCGTTCACGGGATAGCCCCTTTCCCGCTCGCTGAAGTGCAGGAAGTCGCCGCTCTCGATGCGGCTGTCGTGGTCCGGATCGAAGCACGCGAACTGACGATTGCTGACCTCGCAGGTCCCCATCCAGAAGGGACGGCCACCGTCACCGGGAGGAGCGGGAATCCGCACCACCGGGAGCAGGGTCCCAGCGCCAAGATCCAGATCCCGCCGCGGTAACCCCGGAGACGCCTGGCGCTCTGCGGCAGACGCCGCGGCGAAGACCCACTCCCCGCCGCGGGGCACGGGCGGCGAGGGGACCTCCCTCGGGGGCAGGGCAGGCCCGGGCACGTAGGGGACCGTGACAACCGCTTCGGGATCGTCGTCACGCCCGGCATACCGCCGCAGGTTCTCCCGGCGGCGCGCCGCCAGGGGGGCGACCCGCTCGCTGCCGACGATCTCGTGCCAGGTGCCATGGGCGGGTGTTCCCAGGTCGATCCAGGTCAGCAGGCGGTCCCAGCCCTCGGCGTCCAGGGGTGCCCCGCCGTGACCGGCGCGGAGCCGCTGCACCAGGCGCGTGGTTTCGGCGTGGTACTCGCAGGGCGTCAGCAGGTGCATGTCGCTCTCGATGGAGGGTCCCCGCACGAAAGCGCGCAGGGCCAGGTAGGAGGGTGTGAACCGGGTGCCGCGATTGTAGCTCGGGTTCCCGGCATTGGGATGCACCGGCGGAGCAGCCCGGAAATCGGGCCGCTCCTCCCTGCCGTCGTGACAGCGCACGCAGTGGGCATCCAGCACCGGCTGGACTTCGCGCCCGAACGAAAACCCCCGCACGGGACCGAGAAAGGGCCGTATGCGCTCCGGAGGGCGGCTCAGGGCCTCCGGCGCGAGCGTGGTGGGGGGGCCTCCGTTCAGGGGTTCGTGGCAGCCCGCGCAGGAGACGACCTCGCCGGGCATGGCGGTCAGCCAGCTGCGCATGAGCTGGAGCGCCTGTCCGTGTTCGTCCAGGGGCTGGAGCGAGATGGGGGTGTTGGCGGGCACGGTGAAGCAGGCCGAGCCGTCGGCAGCGACCGGCACGGTGCCGAGGACCCGTTTGATGTCCCAGGGCCCGTCGAGGCCGACCCGGTTGACCTGACCTCCCATGCCATGGTAGGCGAAGTGGTAGGTGAACAGCCGCAGGGCGCGGACCGTTCCCCGCGGCACCCCGGCCAGTCCGGGACCGTGGTAGAGATCCGTCAGCAGGACCGTGGCCTCGGCCGCTCCGGGATCGCAGCGGGTGGGCACGACCGGGGGCACGGGCCGCGGCTGCAGGGGGATGGGCTCGAGGAGGGCCAGGTCAGGCTCTTCGTGCAGCAGGAGCAGGTTGTCGAAGGTGTCCGCCAGGTAGATGCCCCAGCGGGATGCCGGGCCGGGTTTGCAGGCAACCAGCATCGTCGTTTCGCTCAGGGGCCACGGGTTCAGGAACTTGGGCCAACTGCCGCCGACCAGGGCGTCGCGGATGACCGGGAGCACGGGGTGCCCCCGACCGGGGACCCGCTGCACCACGCTGTCGGCCTCGTGACGCCCCCGCGCCGGATCGAAGACCACCAACTCCCCCATCCGCGCCGTGTCGTGATGGCCGCTCACGATGCCGACGACGCGCGTGGCGTGACCGGGGACCGGCCGCGCAAAGAACACGCTGTTGGGCCAGTAGCTGTTGGAGCCGAGGAATTCCGCCTGGCCGGTCCCGTCCGGGTTCATCTGGAAGAGGATGCGGGAGACGAAATGGGGGATGTCCGAGTACTCCCAGCGCAGGTAGAGCACGCGGCCGCCGGGCAGCACGGTGGGGCACCAGTTGTGGTCCTGGTCGAAGCCGAGCTGACGGATCGCGCCGGACTCCGGGCGATACAGAAAGAGCGTCGAAACGTGGGAGGATCCCTGCACGCAGGGCACCCCGGTGAAGGAGGCCGTGGAGGTGAACAGGATCCCCCCGTCCGGCAGGTAGCAGGCATCGTAGTTGTCCACGTCCGCATCCCCCACGAGAGGCAGCTCGCGCTCGGAGGCGTCCGGCAGGCCGATCTCCCATACCCGCCACCGGCCCTGGCTCCCCGGCATGGACACGAGCATGCGCGAGGCATCCCAGTGCAGGTCCACCTGTCCCACGTAGCGTCCCCCGGAGGGCACGTAGAAATCGGCGAGGCCCCAACCCGAGGGCCGCCGGGTCAGGATGCAGACGGCATTGGCGTGACCGGTCTGCGGCAGGCTCGAATGGCTCTGCCAGTTGGCCGGCAGGGCCAGGTTGCCGGCGGCACGGCGGACCAAGAGCATGCGCTTCGGGAGAAGGGGATGGGCGAGAAGGGCTTCCCGGTGCAGATCCGCGAAGAGCCGGTCGCGCCGTTCCGTGTCAGCGGCCGTGACGGCGTCGAGGGCGCGCAGGGCGCCGATGCGTTCGAGGTGGCCGGGAGCGTCGGGGCAGGCTTCCGGGCGCGTCGCCAGCAGATGGCGGACGGCCGCTTCGAGGTCGGCCAGGGCCTTCTCCGTGCATCCCGGCGGTTGCCAGGGCTGCTGGGGGTTGGCGGCGGGGCGCGGGGGAGAGGGAGACTGGGCGGGGGTGATGACGAGGGTCACC
>JAFGRS010000464.1 GCA_016935045.1 Lentisphaeria bacterium
GGGCCTCCCGGGGGTGCCCCTCTTCGAGCATCTGTTCCAGGTCCTCCTGGATGGCATCCTTCAGGATTCGGGCCATGGGATGCAGGCGCCGTTGGAAAGGGGCAGTAGGCAGCGGCCAGGCCGGTGTGCCGGGAGGGCTGCCGGGCGGTTCCGCCAAGACAGGGGGGCGCGCGTCATCCCTGCCGCCACGGGCCAGGACGTAGAGTTCGCCATAGGTTCGGCGCATCCGTTCCACCAGTGGCCGGTAGGGTTGGCCCCAAGCGTCCAGCAAGCCCATGTGCTGGCGCCTGGGTTCGAGTTCTACGGAGCCGTCGACGTACCCGCACCATAGCCAACCGATCACCCAGGGCTGCGCCAGGGCTTCACGGGCATACCGCTCGAAGGCCTCCGCGCGCTCCTCCTGGGACCCAACCACAACCCCGCATGGCTGCGGCAGGGCCTCGGTGCGCACCGCAAAGCAGGAATCCGCCAGGAGGATGGGCAGGCCGGACGTGACGTGCCAGCGCGCCAGCTCGGCGGCCTGGTCGCGGAACACGCCGTAGTACTGAACGGCAAGGGCATCGAGATGACGGGAGGCAAGGGCGAGAAAGGCTCCGGGCAGCCCCCGATTGCCGTCGAGACGGGGACCGAAGAGGAGGTGATTCCCGTCGGCCTGCCGCACGGCCCCGCACACGACCTCCATCCAGCGCTCCACCAGCAGCGCCGCAAAGGCCGCATCGTCTTCCCCAACGCGGACGGGGTCGGCGGCGGTTCTGTCGGCCAGATGGACGTCGTCGAGGATCTGCTCCAGGTCGTGGAACCGGGTGCCATAGATGCGGTTGACCGAATCGATCTGGCCGCCATGGCGATCCCGCAGCAACTCCACGAAGCGCCGTTTGCCCGGGCTCTCGCGTCCGCCACCTTTCAGGACCCCGATCCAATCCCGGGTCCGGCGTTTCGAGCAATGTCCGGGGCGCGGCCACTCGGGCACGTCGTTGAGCAGATAGCCAATGAGGGCCGGGTCCTCGCGCCAGGGCGCGCACGCCTGCCGCGCGGCCCGCAACGAATCGCGCTCGAAATCGGCGTGGAAGACATCGGGAAAGGACGGATCGGGCATCCAGCAGGAAGCGCAGGGTGCCATCACCGTCTGGAACCAGGGGAACATGCCGGCGGGTCGCACCTCGCCGTAGCCGACACAGGTCAGGTTCCAGTGCCGGGCGTCCTCGAGGACCTTGGCCTGCAGCGCCCCGGGACGTGCCAGGAGCTGGGCCCAGTGGTCCCGGTTGCCGGGGCTTTGCAGGTATCGCGGTCCCGCATGGTTGAAGCCGACCGCAAGATAGCCTCGGCCCCGAGGCGTGATCAGCCACCAGCGTCCCCGTTGACGTGCCAGCCGAAAGAACCCCTCCGCCGGGCCTGCAACCTCCGCAAACTCGGGCCAGCACAGCGCGGAGGCAGTGCACGACGTGTTCCAGGCTCCGCTGGCATCGGCCGCGGCCGCGGCGGCGCGTCTCACGGGATGGTCACTCCCTGTGGCGGGATGCTGCAATGACGTACTCCTGCAGTTCGGGGCGGAGGGAGACGAACTGCGCCGAGAAGCCGAAGACGCGCACCATCCGGTGACGGTGACGTTCGGGCGAACGCTGTGCTTCCCGCAGATCTTCTTCGCGCAGGACGTTGATGCCGATCTCCATGCCGCCGCGGCCGAAGAACGCCCGCAATGCCGCCGCCAGGCGTTCGATCGCGCGGGGGCCGTCCACCAGGGAAGGATCGAGGTCGACGATATAGGACACGCCCCCCGCAGCGGCCCGGAAGTCGATGCTGGAAACGGAGTTCAGTTCCGCGGTCAGGCCGGAGAGGTTGCGGCCGTGGGCGGGATTGCAGCTGGTTGCGAGGGCCTGTCCCGCGGGGCGGCCGTCGGGCAGGGCGCCGGTGGCCGGTCCCATGCCGTAGACCGACTGGGGCGAGGTGCCGAAGATCAGGGGTAGATGGGCCCCCCCCTCGGGGGTGGGCATCCGGCTGACCTCGCGGCAGTAGAAGGCCACCTCGTCGGCGGCGACGCGGTCCACGCCGGGGTCGTCGTTGCCGAACTTGGGGGCCCGGGCCAGCAGCATGCGTCGGAGGGGTTCGCGGTCGTGGAAGTCCTCGTTCATCGCCTGACGCAAGGCGGCGAGGGGCAGGGCCCCCTCCTGGTAGACGAGGGTCCGGATGGCCGCCAGGGCATCGGCCACGTGGGCCACGCCGAAGAGGTTGACTCCGGCAGGGTTGTAGCGGGCCCCGCCATTCATGACGTCACGACCGGATTCGAGGCAGCCCACGGTGCAGGCACTCAGCATCGGGAAGGGCAGGTTCTCCGCCTGGAAACGGTACGCCCGGAAGTTCTGTTCGAGGGCCATGCGGATACAGGTTGCGGCCCGGCGGCGGTAGGCGGCATGAAGGTCTTCGTAGGAGGCGAAGTCCGTGGGCTCGGAGGCGCCGACAAGGTGGCCGGTGCGGGGGCAACGCCCGCCGTGGAGGGTGAGTTCGAGAATCTTGGCCAGGTTGACGGCATGGCCCATCGTCCGGCTGTTGCACTGGCCGGGGATGGTCAGTTCCACGCAGCCGATGGGAGCGTAGTCCCGCGCATCCTCGAGTGGGAATCCCTTCCGGAGCAGGGCCTCGACCGTCACTTCGTCGTTCCAGAAATCCGGCCGGCCGAGACCCAGGGAGGCGATCTCGAGGGCACGGCGGAAGAACGGCTCCGGGGTTTGGCGGTGGATCCGCACCGCCACATCCCGCGGCGTGCGCAGCCGCTCGAGCGCTTCGAGACAGATCCAGGACAGCTCGTTGGTGCCGTCGCGGCCGTCCGGCGTCAGTCCTCCCACCGTGGCGTGATGGAAATCGAAGGTGCGGTAGCACTTCAGCCAGAGGCACTCGATGAGTTCGAGGGCCTCCGCCGGGGTCAGGCGGCCGGCGCGAACGTCCGCCGCGTAGTAGGGGTAAAGGTACTGGTCCAGACGGCCGAAGCTGGTGGCCGTGCCGCTGCACTCCGCATCGTTGATGAGTACCGAGAACCAGGTTGCCTGGAGGGCCTGGCGGAAGGTCCGCGCAGGGAATGCGGGCACGCGTCGGCAAATGCCCGCCATGGCGCGCAGTTCGGCCTGGCGCACCGGGTCGGCTGCCGGGGCGGCATGCTGGGCCAGGAACCGTCCCCAGCGCCTGCCGTAGGCAGCCATGGCACGATACACCACGATCTGCGATTGATAGAAAGCCTGTTTCTGGCGGCATTCGCGATCCTGCCTGGGGAGGGCCTCGAGGGCCGCGGCGGCGCGTTTGCCCAGGGCCAGTGCACCGTGTTCGAGCAGGAGTTGGTGTCGCGGCAGGCGGTGGCCGCCTTCGAGTCCGCCGGCAACGAAAGCCCCTGTGGCCTGGGCTCGGCGGACTTCTTCGGGCCATTCCAGGCCGGCTGCCCGGGGGGGATGGCGCCGGTGCCAGTCGCGCAAAGCGGCCACGAA
>JAFGRS010000465.1 GCA_016935045.1 Lentisphaeria bacterium
GCGCCCGGCTCGCGCGACCTACTGTAGGCGCCACGAGCCGAGTGGCGCAATCCCCAATGAGAGTCGCGCCCGGCTCGCGCGACCTACTTCGGACGTGCATCGTGCGCACCGGGAACGGCCGGCTCCACCGACTCGTCCAGCGCCTCCCTGCCGCCGGCCGCCCGGACGCTTTCCCACTCGATCCCCTTGCGTTCGAGGAAATCGCCCCGCACCACCAGCAGCAGGCTCAGCGCCGTCGCGTAGGTCACCCGGGCCCGGACCTCCTCCCGCTCGGCCGAGGCCAGGGACTGCTGCGCATCCAGGACGTCGAGACTCGAACTGCGCCCCAGCTCGAAGGTCTTCGCTTCCGCTTCGAGCAGTTCCGCGGCGAGTTCCCGGGACTGGCGCGTGGTGTCCAGCTGCAGGGCGGCCGTGACCAAGTCTTCGTAGGCATCGGCCACCTCCCGCGTGGCATCTTCGAGAAGGGCCCGCCGCTGAATCCCGACCCGCATGCGTTCGAGACGGGCTGCCTGAAAGGCCCCCCGGGCAGCGCGGTTCCCCAGCGGCACTTCGAGGCGCACACCGACAACCCAGGAATCGTGCTCCCCGGCAAAGGCACTCCCGCCGGAGGCATCGAGAGACTCGTCCAAACCCTCCAGGCTCACCCCACCGTAGACCTGCAACAGGGGCAGGACCTGATTCTCCGCATAACGCTCCTGACGCGACGCCCGGGACACCGCCCAGGTGCTGCGGACCAGATCGGGACGTTCCCGATAGGCAACCTCCAGAGATCCCGACAGATCGTAGGCCTCGACTGCGGCTGCGCCCGGAACGTCGGCCGGAGAGAATTCGCGCGCCAGGGCCTGGGGATCCAGGATGCCGATCGCCCGCAGCAACCGGTGACGCAGCAGCGGAATACGGTTGCGGGCAGAAACGATGCTGACCATCTGCGAGGCGGCGCTGGAGCGTGCCCGGGTCACCTCGATCGGCGCGGCCTGCCCGACACGAACCTGCGCCTCCGCCACCGCCACCAGACGATTCGCACGGGCTAGCTGCTCGTCCCGAACACGCAGGTCAGCCGCGGCGAAATACAGGGCCCAGTAGGCCTGCTCGACTTCGAACAGCACCGCCATCGCCGATGCCCGCAGATCCTGGAGCGCCATCTCCACCGCGTCCTCCGCGCGCAGCACCGCGGTCCGGTTGACCTCCCTGCCCGCATTGCGCAGCAGATCGCGGCTGACGGTCACCCCGGCCGTGGTACCGATGCTCGGATCGTAGGGCGCCGCGTCGTCGCGGTCATCGGTGCCGTCCAGCAGGGCCGACACCGAAATGTCCGTCCCGTCGCTGAAGCGCTTCGTCAGACCGGACTCCAGACCGGCGTCGGCGTAGCGCGCCGAATCCTCGGGGTCGCCCGCGACCGGTTCATCACGAAGACCACCCCGCCCATCCGCGAACAAGCGCGGATCGAAAACCCCCTCCGCCTCCATCACCCGCGCACGCTGCACGTCCACCGCCAACACCGCCGCCGCCACCTCCTTGCTGTGCCGCAGCGCCAGGTCGAAACACTCCCGCAACCCGACGTTCCCCGACAACACCACCGCCGATTCCAAGGGCATGTCAACGCCCCGGACGGCCCCCGCCAGCAGGCATATCAGACACGAAGCAAACCACTTCCGCCGCATGCGCACCGATCCTTCCTCCTGGGGCGAACCAGGGCTGTTGTGAGAAGCTCAGCGTGATGTTCCGGGGTAGGTCGCGCGTGTCCCGCGCGACCGGGTGCCTCTCGGCTCGCGGCACCTGCTTGCGCTCCGGCAACCGGTTCGTAGAACAGCCCCGTGGCGGCGCCGCCGTGCCCTCAGCGCACCCGAATCCGACCCCGGGCGGTCGTCCCGGTCACGGTCTGCTCCGGCAAGGGTTCGTCGGGCACCAGCTTGAGCCACACCCGGTCCGGCTGCACCACCGCCGACGCCGACGCGGACTCCCCACCGCCGGCTCGGTCCAGGGCCGAGGTGTGCATGCCCATGCGGGTCACGGTCGCCACCACCTGATTCCACGAGTTCGAGGGAATACGCAGGTGCGCCTTCTGCCCCACCGACACAAGCTGGGCGTCTTCCTCGTCGACAAAGGCGTCGATCCAGCGCGGCTTGCTCGAATCGCGCACCAGGATCATCGGCACACCCCGACTGCTCAACTCGCCCACCTCGTCGTAGACCCGGGTCACCACCCCGTCCACCGGACTGATCACCTCGACCTCCGCCAAAACCGCCCGGCGACCCTCCACCACTGCCTGCTGCCGAAGCACCTCCCTGCGCGCCGCTTCCGTCTGCTCGTGAGCCACCGCCAACTCGGCCCGACGGTCCTGCGCCTGCCGCAGCAACGCCTCCGCGGCCTGCAACTCGGCCTTGCTCACGTCCAGCACACAACGCAGACGCACCAGGTCCTCCTTGCCCAGTTGGACCTGCCGCACGGCAGCTTCTTCCTTCTCCACCTCCTTGCGCGCCGCCTCGATGACACCCGCCTTGGGGCCCGCCCGCAGAAGCTCCAGTTCGAGTTCGGCCTGCTTCAGGGTGTGCTGCTGCGTCTCAAGACGGGTACGGCGGACCTCCAGGATGTACTGCGAGTCGATCCCCACATCCACCAACTCGCGGCTCTGCCTGTACTCCAGTTCGTACAGCGCCAACGTCGCCCGTATCGAGGCAATCCGTTCCTGCGCCGCCGCCAGTTCCTCGTCCCGCGGCCCCGACAACAGGGCCTGAAGATCCGCCCGGCTCCCGGCCAACACCGCCTCGGCTTCCCGGATCTGCTCCGGAAGACGCCGCTCACGCACGACCACTTCCGCCTCCAGGCTGCCGACCTCCGCCTTCGATACCTCGACCCGCGCCGCCGCCACCGCCACATCCGCCTCGATCCGGGTCCGGGTGAGGGACTCCCGGGCCTCCATCTCCCGCAACGCCGTCTCCCGCATCGCCAACTCCGCCAGGGCCGCGTCCAGCCCCGCCGTCAACTCCCGGTCGTCCAGACGCGCCAACACCTGCCCCCGGGTCACCACATCCCCCTCCGTCACCCGCACCTCCGCAATCCGACCGTCCACCCGCGGAGACAACTCCACCACGTAGGCACGCAGCCGGCCCCACGGAACCGGGACAAAGGTGACCTGGTACCACACCACCCCAAGCCCGCCAACCACCAGCAGCACCGTGACCACTGCCCCGATGAAAACCAGCCGCCGACGCCACGGACTGACCGCCGCCGAGGGACCGTCCCCGCCACGCGACTGTCGCCGCAAATCGTATCGGTTCGCTGTATCGTCCGATCCGTTCATCCGCACACTCCCAATCGCCTGCCATAGACCCGATGCCGCAGCGGGACCCGCCGTTGATGCCGGGAACCGCCTCGGCGTCAGGTCTCCGTCTCGACCAAACGCTGACTGCGTTCGTCCAGAGCCGCCACGTTCACGATCTCGAAACGGTTGCCATCCGCGTCCGTGATGAGAAAACGCCCGTTGGGCAAGAGCCGGATGTGACGCTCCCGGTCCACCACCTCGAAGGTCGCATACCCCCGATCCGTCATCACGGTCCACATCGAGACCCCCATGGTCTCGGTGATGCTGTATACGCGGGTGATCACCGCGGCATAGTAGAGCCGGTGCAACGCCCGATCCAACACCCCGCGGCTGTCCCCGTCGAGCTGCTCGGGGTCCTCCAGCAGAACCACCTCCTCGCTCTTCTCCGTAAAGAAACTCACGAAGGAACTGCGCGAAGAGACCGGAAAAACTTGGCGCGGATGCACATCCTCATACTCCTGCCCAGCGCAGGAAAGGTGCAGAACATGGAAGGCATCCTCCCAGATCTTCACCCGGCTGCCGTCCACCGCCCACCAGCCGGAATCCGAGCCGCCGCCCAGTCCGTCCTGCGGTCCTGTCTCTGCCTTGGTCTCCGTCATCCGTCCCTGCTCCCGGAAACACACACCCACAGCCGTACATCACAGCGCCCGCAGCCGCGACAGGTCCGTCTGCATCCGCACCAACTTGGCGTAGAGCCCATCCTGAGCCAGCAACTCGTCATGGGTTCCGATCTCGGACAGCTTCGAACGCTCGAGTACCACCAGCCGGTGCGCCTTCCGCAACGTCGACAGACGATGCGCAATGGCAAAGGTCGTACGGTTCTGCACCAACCTCTCCAAAGCAAGCTGGATCTTGCTCTCGGTCTCCGTGTCCACCGATGCCGTCGCCTCGTCCAGGATGAGGATGCGGGGGTCCCGCAGGACCGCCCGGGCGATGGAGACGCGCTGGCGCTCGCCGCCGGAAAGCGTCTGTCCGCGCTCGCCGATCACGGTGTCGTATCCGTCCGGCAGGTTGACGATGAACTCGTGCGCATTGGCGGCCCGGGCCGCCCGCAGAATCGCCTCGGAAGAGGCCTCCGGATTCGCATAGGCAATGTTCTCCCAGACCGTGCCCCGGAAGAGGTAGGGGTCCTGGAGCACGACGCCGATCTGGCGCCGGTACCACTGCAGGTCGAAGTCCCGAATGTTGTGGCCGTCCACAAGGATATGCCCCTCTTCCACATCGTAGAAGCGGGCAATCAGGTGCACCAGGGTGCTCTTGCCGGCGCCGCTCGGACCCACCAGGCCGATCATCTCGCCGGGACTCACCGTGAAACTCACGTCGTCCAGCGCATACTTCCCCGGGGTGTAGGAGAAGCGCACATGGGAAAGCTCCACCTCCCCACGCATCGGCTCCAGCCGCAGACCGGGAAGCAGAATCGGCTCGGGGTCCGCATCCATGATCTCAAACACACGCTCCGCCGAGGTCAAACAACGCTGCAGCCAGTGACTCATGCGGCCGAAACTCTGCACCGGCGTGTAGAACCGCCACAGGTAACTCGTGAAAGCCACCAGCGTGCCCACCGTCTCCGCCCCCTGGATCACCATGTAGCCGCCAATGCTGAAAATCAGGATCGAACCCAGGGCCGTCTGCAGATGAATGAAGGGGGTGAACCCGGCAAACAGCTTCACCGCCCGCATCTCCTCCGTGAACACCTGCTCGCTCACCTCGTTGAAGCGTCCCGTCTCCCGAATCTCCTGCGCAAACGCCTTCACGACCCGGATCCCGGGTATGGTGTCCGCCAGAATCGCGTTCAACCCCGCCGAACGACGCCAGATGCGGTGGAAGAGCCCGTGAATCTTGTGCCCAAACACAATCGTGCTGACCGCAATCAGCGGCGTCGGCGCCAGGGCAAGCAGGAACAGCCGCCAGTTCATCAAGAGCAGAATCGTCGCAATCAGCAGCATCGTCGCGGCGTTGACAATGACCTCCTGCACACCCTCCGCAACAAAGAACTGCAGCCGCCCCAGGTCGCTCGTCACCCGCGACATGATCCGACCCGTCTCCCGCTGGGTGTAGAAGCGCAGACGCAGCATCTGCAGCCGTTCGTAGACCTCCGTGCGCATGTCCAGCAGGACCTTCTGCCCCACCCACTGCATGACGTAGGAGCGGAAGATCGAGACCACCGCCGAACCGATGTTCACCCCGATCAGCGCCAGGACCACCAGGGGCAGCAGGGGTGCGTTCCGCGGCGTGATCACCCGGTCGATGAGCACCTTGGTCAGGTACGGAGGGGCCAGGTTCAGGGTGGTGATGAACAGGGTCAGGGCCAATCCCAGCACCGCCATCCAGCGGTAGGGATAGAGGTACTTGAGCAGCCGCACGAGGATCTGGCGCCGGTCGATGCAGTGCACGCAGACCTCGCTCCAGCGGCTCAGCGCCCGGCCGCAACGACTGCAACGGTTCTGGGGGCGCTCCGTGACCGGAGGCGAAATCTCCTCGAATCCCTTCCCCTCCTCGCGACCCTTCACCACCTCGTTGATGTAGTAGCTCAGGTCCGAGACTTCGTGCTGACTCCCCAGGCAGTACCGGGCTACCTCCACCGCCCTGTCCGTGCACTTCAGAACCAGCTCGCCGCTGCCGATGTAACTGCGGATCTTCGCAGCCGTGATCTCCGACAGCGGAATCTCCGTGACCACCTTCCCGCCACCCGCCGGAGAATCGGCCGGCGCCAACACCAGGTAACGGCGATTGGTCAGGATGTTCCAACATTCCCCAAAACTGCCGTCGTCCAGAATGTCCGCGTAGAAGAAACCGGCGGCGTACTCCCCGGGAAGCAATACGGCCGACAGCCACGACATCACGTCCGCCGGCAGATGCGACAGCCGCTCCGCGATCAGTTCGTTGCCGGCATGTTCTCGAACAGCGTCTTCCATCCTGAACTCAACGGTCATCGGCTTGCGGAAATGCCTCGCACAGCCGCGCTTCCTCGCCGCATATCGAGTCGCCCAAGCGAACGCCTCGGCACCCTCGCGCGACCTTGCCGCCTTCCCGGCTGCTGTACCGGATTCCGCCTGACAACAAAAGCAGCATCATACGGCCGCGAAGCATTCCTTGCAAGCAGCCCGAACGACGGAAAACAACAACCCCTCAGTGAAAACAGGAAAGACCCGGGAGCCGGTTCCCCCAGGGCTGTTCCAAGATCCGGTGGATCGGTTCCCGCCGCCACTGCCCTTGCGGCAGTGGAGCGCCGATTCGGGGTGAGGGAGCGCGGCTGCGCCCCCTCCCCACCCTCCGATCGGCGCTCCACCGGGACAAGCCCGGCGGCGGCGTTGGGACCTTGAAACAGCCCTGCGGTTCCCCTGGAGGGCGAAGCTCCTGCTGAGCCGGTTCCCTTCGCGTCTCTGCGCGTGTTTCTGCGCTTCATGAAGAGAACAGGCTGCGCCTACTCCCGGCTCGCCGCCAGGCAGCCGACCCCGCGCGGAGCCAGCGTACAGCGCAGCAGCGCCTGTCCCCTGGCCACCTCCGGCTCGATGACCGCGCCCGTGAAGGCATCCCGGTACACGGCGCCACGACGGTGGCGGACGCGGAGAACCGGGCCGCGATAGGTGCTGTAGCCGCCGTTGAACAGGGTCCAGACAACCGTGTCCCCACTGCCGAAACGATTGGCGAACACGGTCGGACACTCGGTCGGCGCCAGCGCTTCGACATCCTCCGAGCAGAAAGCATCGGAGTACGTGTGCAGGACCCGGAACGCGTCCCGCAGGAACACCAGGGCCTCTTCGCAATAGGTCTCCTGCGTGGGTCCGTGCAGCCAGTATCCCTCGCCGTTGAAGAAAGGGTATTTCAGCAGCTCCCAGCCGCCATCGAGGAAGTGGTTGTACTGCACGAGCTGGAAGGTCTTGAAATCAGGGAACAGGAAGCGGAACAGGTGCACGCGATGGGGGCTCGCCCCGGGATCCGCCGAGGTCACCGAGTAGGCCAGGGCCCCGTCCTGGAGGGTGGCGTGCAGATCGTTGGGGACTTCCTCGGTGAGCGTCGCGATCTCCGCCGGCACCGCGTCCCGGATGGCCGCCAGGGTGCGGCCCTCTCCGCGCAGCGGCGGCCACGGCACCGGATGGCCGTGCTCCCGCGACCAGCACGTCTTCCAGGTGTTGAGAAAGCCGAACTGGTCGATGTACATGCCGTCCGGGCCCAGTTCGCCGGCGACCCGCCGGTACGTCGCCGCCAGGTGCTCCCGCCAGCCGCTCGCGTCCGGACACATCATGTGCTCGGTGGGTGCGCCCGGCCACAGCAGGGGGCTCCCGTCTTCCCGGCGGATGTCGTACTTCGCTGCGTTCTCCCGGCCCCACACCCCCCGCTCGTCACACAGGTATCCCTCGATGTACAGCCCCGTCCGCACCCCCATCTCCCGGATCGTCGCGACGGCCTGCCGCAGCGCTTCGAGTCCGCCCAGTTCGTCGTAGTGGCTGTAGTCGCCCACGCGCCCGTAGGTGCGGGACTCGCCGAAATCGAAGATGTGCAGATAGTCCAGGCAGCCGAAGGTGTCCCGGTAGCGGCTCACCTCCTCGGCCACCCGCCAGGCGCCGGTCGCGTCCCGCAGGCGCGTCCATGCGTTTGTCTGCTGGTAGTAGAAGACCCTGCGGAACCAGTCCTTGCGGGCCACCCGGGGCACATACCATCCCTTGGCCCACTCCCGGTAGATCGCCAGGCTGCGCCGCCAGTCCCCCGTGTGCCCCCGCAGAACCACGGGGACCCGGTCCAGGTGCTCGCCGGGCTGCACCTCCCGACGCCAGGTGCAGAGCGACAGGTCGACGCCCCCTTCATCCTTGCTCAGCTCCCAGAAACGGGGGACCCCCACCGTGTCCTCCGTATACAGCCCCAGGGCCCCGCCCTCCGGGTGGAATACGCTCATCACCTGCAACGGATACATGCCGCCGTACAGGTCCCGAAACCGCGCCGGAGCGCGGCCGATGACGCCGCCACGGCGGGCGTACAGATACCACGTCTCGGCGGCGGTTCCCAGACACACATCCCGCAGGATGGGGAAGCGGACCTCGGGACGCAGCACCCGGTCGGAGGCGTTGACCAGATCCAGCTCCAGCCGGATCCCGTCGGCATCCCCAAGGGTCACGAGCAACTCGCCCGTCAGGGGAACACCCGCCTCGCGCCCATCCAGCGGCAGAACCAGGCGGGCTACGTCCCCGTCCCGGGTCAATTCCCCACGGCCCGGCACCCAGCGGTCCGAACCCACCGCGCCATCCCCGAGATCCACCTCGAACAACGGCCCCGCGCGCAACGCCGCGTCCCGCCCAACCAGGCATGCCGTCTCCACCCCGCGAACGGTCAGACCGGAGCCCGTCCCCAACTCCAGATGGATCAGGTCGTTGAACACCGCATAGCCGAAGGCCTCCGCGGTGATGCCCCCGTTGCCCGGGTAGGCAGTGATCGGCAGCGCCGGCGGCGGCAGCGCGAACACGGGCGTTGGGACCGTCGCCGCATCCCCCTGGTTCAAGGTTACCGCGGCGACAAGAAAGGCCCCGGACGCACAGCGGTTGACCAGCACCAACTCCCGAATGGCCTCCCCCCGCAACCCCGGCAGCACGTATACGTCCACCCCGCGAACCACCTCCCATGCCCCCGAGTGCCGGCGACAGGGGAACGCCTCGTCCACGGTCCCATCGGCGTACACCACACGCACCACGAAACGCTCCGGCGCCGAGAACCGCTGCAACGGCACCGGGTCACCCATCCGCGCCGCATCCATCACGGGAGGATCCGAGGCCAGAAGCAGATACACCTCCCCGGCCTCCATGCCGACCGGGACCACAAGCTCCCCTGCGCCATCCAGCAAGAGGCCGCCGCAAGCCGCGTCACCGCCCCGGAAGGCAATGCCCCGCGCCGTGAAGACCCCCTCCGGAAACCAATCCGTCAACCCGAACAGCCGGGCCGCGGCAGCGGGCGGGAATACCTCCCGACCGCGCAGGGACAGAAAACGAACCTCGCCCGCGGGCAACACAGAGGCCCCTTCCCCCGCCGCCACCGGAAGCATATCCCCCAGGGCAACCGCCGGACGGCGCGCGGCGAAACGGACCGTGTCGAGCCAGAGGTCCGCTTTCCCCCCGGCCGTCCGCGCCTGCAGCGCCACCTCCTTGACCACAAAGGCGCCGGTCAGGGCCACCACGGCAACGTGCCACTCTCCGTCCACCGTCAGGGACCGCAGGGGTAGCAATACCTGGGACTGCGGCGGCAGGCCGCCCGTGTCACTGCCCAACCAGACGAAGTAGTCCCCGTGCGGCGCGCTGCCCCTGGCGCGATACCGCACCGCCGCAAAGGCATAGGCAGACAGATCCAGTGGCTCCGGCAGACGCACGGACCACTTCATCCCCTGCTCCGCCAGACCGTCCACCCCCAGGCGCAATACCCCGCCATCCTCCACCTCCACCTCGTGCGCCGCGGCACGCTCCTGCAGCCACGACGGCTGAGCCTCGGGCCGGGGCAGGTCGGCGAAACGCAGCACCGCCTCCGGTACCGCGTCGCCGGCGCCGACGACGAGACAGCCGGGGGGTACCTCGTGGACCGGCCGGATGAAATCGAAGGCAATGCTCGCGGGGCGTGTGCGGCACTGCACCTCCGTCAGCAGAGAGCGGACCGCGCCGCGGACCCCGCGGCCCGCCAAGTCGACGGCCACGAGCTGCCACTGGCCATCCTGCCGCAACTCCGCAACCCCGAGAATCTGACCCCCGTCCCGGGAAGCGTCGAAAACCCACAGAGCGTAGCCACCGGCCAGGTCCGAGGCGCGATAGCGTACCAGGAGATACGGCGCCCTGTCGCTGCGCCAGGGACGCACCGCCGCCTCGAACTTCATCCCCTTCCCCGGCTCCCGAACCGTCAACTGCGCCACGCCATCCGCAACCGCAACCTCGGGCGCCGACGCCGCATTGCCCAGAAACGTCGGCCGTGGACGCCACACAGCCTCCCCCTCGAACTCCAGGGGCAGCGATTCGACAGCCCACCCCACAAGGACCCAAAGCCCGCACACAACCACCGCAAAACGTGCCATCATGACTCTCCTCTGAGACCAGGAACTGCCTCAAGGAACTCTCTATACACGCACCGCCTGCTCCCTACAAGCAGGGCGGTTTCACGATCCCAACGCCGCCGCCGGGCTTGTCCCGGTGAAGCGCCGATCGGAGGGCGGTGAGGGGGCGCGGCCGCGCTTCCTCACCCCGAACCGGCGTTCCACTGCCGCAAGGGCAGCGGCGGCGGGAAGCGATGCGCCGGATCTTGGAACAGCCCTGCCCTGCAAGACCGGCGGCTCGATGGGGCGCACCGCAGCCGCTATAGTACAGCCATGGTCACCATCGCACGCTTCCCCTCCAAACACCTCGCCCGCAGGCTCTGCGACCAACTCCAGGCCGCCGGCATCGAAACTGTCGTCAACGAAACCGGCAACCATGACTGGCATGGGCCCAGAGGCCGGCACCCGGGAACCACCCTCGAGGTCGACGCGGATTCCTTCGAGGCCGCCATGGCCCTCATGCGCAGCCTCGATCTGCTGGACTTCAGCGTCTGGACGGGCCTGCGCTGCCCTGCCTGCGGGTCCCACAAGACCGAACGCGTCAACACCTACTGCAGCGACATGCCGCTGGTCCTCTTCCTCGCGTCGCTGCTGTTCCTGGGGCTGCCTCTCCTCCTGCGCCGGAGACGGCTGCGCTGCTTCGACTGCGGCAGGATCTTCGCGGCGTAGGGTCCCGTGGCCCCGGCCGATCCGCATCCTGGAGGGCGAGGCTGCTGCTGGGCCGGGGATACCGCGAACCCTCCCCCTGCGGGCCGGGCATCGCGGGCTCCAGGGGCACCCGGCGCATCCTGCAGGGCGAGGCCCCTGCTGGGCCGTGCCCCCAGGGCCACGCCGTGGGGCGGTTGCGCCCTCAGGGCTCGCGCTCCAGGGCGCCCTCCCCGTACAGACGGATCAGGGCCCCCACGGCGCCGTCCGTCGCCCGAAAGGCCGCGTCTCCCCCCTGGTTGGTGCACGCCGGCACCGCAACGACCATACCCAGCGCGAAACCGCACCCGAGGGACTTGCCGTCAAGGCCCATGCCCGCCTCCCTCTCCTCCGCCAACGCCCCCCGGGGAATCCCCCCGCGACATCGCCACCAACCACCAACGCCGCCGGGACCGCCCCGCCCGGGGCTGCCGATCGAACGCGATCCGCATCCGGGTCCCGTCCGTCGTCTCGATCCGATACCCGTGCCGGCGAACATAGCGCTCGCCGCTGCCGTTGCGGCACGCCCCCGTCGTCTTCCAGGTGTCCAGCACCCGCGCCACCTCGTACTCCCTCCGCCGCCAGCGGAAACGCAGGGGGATTCCCGGTTCGCCCACGGCCATGGGCCCCGGCAGAAAAGAGCCGGGGATGGGCACGATCGGCTCGGAAACAAAACGCTCCCGCGGCTCACCGCGCTCTGTACCCATGACCAGATCCCCCGGCAATTCCACGGCCGGCCGATGGCCGCAGACGGGTCCGTAACCTACCGGCAAACATACGCCCATCACCTGCTCCTGTCCTCTGCCTCTGCTTCCATACCCCCGTCTTCCATCTCCCGGCAACCCACACGCGTCCCCTTCGCTACAACCGTTTTCCGGACACCGCCACGCCGGCAGGACCGGAAAACACCCCCCCACCACGCCGCCCGGGGGGGAGGAGGAAAACCGTTTTCCGGACACCGCCACGCCGGCAGGACCGGAAAACACCCCCCCACCGCGCCGCCCAGGGGGGGGGAGGAAAACCGTTTTCCGGACACCGCCACGCCGGCAGGACCGGAAAACACACCCCC
>JAFGRS010000466.1 GCA_016935045.1 Lentisphaeria bacterium
GTGGCGCCTACTGTAGGTCCCGCGAGCCGAGCGGGACTCTTCGAGGGATTGCGCCACTCGGCTCGTGGCGCCTACTGGGGGCGGCCGCGCGATTCCCCCCGGGGCGGGCGGAGGCCCGGCTCGGGGGATCAGGCCATGTTGCGCACGATCAGGGCGCCGAACTCCGAACAGCTCACCTTCGTAGCTCCCTGCATCAGGCGCTCGAAGTCGTAGGTCACGGTGCGGTTGGCGATGGTGCGTTCGAGGCCGCGCACGAGGGCGTCGGCCGCCTCGATCCAGCCCAGGTGCCGCAGCATCATTTCGGCGGAGAGGATGAGGCTGCCGGGATTGACCTTATCCTGATTGGCATACTTGGGGGCAGTGCCGTGGGTGGCTTCGAAGACGGCGGCCCCGGTGGTGTAGTTGATGTTGCCTCCGGGCGCGATGCCGATGCCGCCGACGCAGGCCGCCAGGGCGTCGGAGATATAGTCGCCGTTGAGGTTCAGTGTGGCGATGACGCTGTACTCGTCGGGGCGGGTGAGGATCTGCTGCAGGAAGGCGTCGGCGATCACGTCCTTGACCAGGATGGGGGTACCCGTATGGGGGTTGGCGAAGCGGCACCAGGGTCCGCCGTCGATCTCCCGGGCACCGAACTCCGTCCGGGCGACCTCGTAGCCCCAGTCGCGGAAGGCGCCTTCGGTGAACTTCATGATGTTGCCCTTGTGCACCAGGGTCACCGAGTCCCTGCCGCTGTCCACCGCGTACTGGATGGCAGCCTTCACCAGCCGCCAAGTCCCTTCGCGCGAGACGGGCTTGATGCCGAAGCCGGCCGTGTCCGGAAAACGGACCTTGGCAAAACGCTCGGGGAAGTGTTGCCGCAGGAGGTCGCGGAGGAGATTCGTGTCCGGCTCGCCCTGCCGGAATTCGATCCCGGCATAGATGTCCTCGGTGTTTTCCCGGAAGATGACCATGTCGACCTTCTCGGGGTGCTTGACCGGGGAAGGCACCCCCTGGAAGTACCGCACCGGCCGCAGGCAGACGTAGAGGTCCAGCATCTGGCGAATGGCGACGTTGAGGCTGCGGATGCCGCCGCCCACGGGAGTGGTGAGGGGTCCCTTGATCCCGACGAGGTAGTCGGCGAAGGCATCCAGCGTTGCCCGGGGCAGCCATTCGCCGGTGCGGGAGTGGGCCTTTTCGCCCGCGAGCACCTCGATCCACTCGATCCGGCGGCGGCTGCCGTAGGCGGAGGCGACCGCGCCGTCCACCGCGTGGACGGTGGCGCGCCAGATGTCCGGTCCCGTGCCGTCTCCCTCGATATAGGGGAGGATCGGGTTGTCGGGTACGTGAAGGCCGGCGTCGGTCATGCGGATGCGTTCTGCCATGTCCTGTTCCTCTGGCTGGGGTCCGGGCCCTCCCGCACTTCCCGGGTAGGCCGAAGCCCGTACTATATTGCATCTGCCGCGGCCGGCATCCGGAAGGCGTCAGTCGGCGAAGACGGCGAGGAGGGCCACGGCGGCCAGGGCGGCCAGGAGGGGTGTCAGGACCCAACCCAGGGCGATGTTGCGCAGGACCCGAAGGTTGATGATCTGGACTCCCTTGACCAGACCGATGCCGAGAACACTGCCGACGACGGCCTGGGACGTGCTGACGGGGACCCCGACCATCGCATAGACGTGCACCGTGACGGCCTGCGCGAGCACCACGATCAGGGCCGAAAAGGCATCCAGAGGCGTGATTCCCCGTCCCACGGTCAGCATGACCCCCCGGCCGAAGCTGAGGATTCCGGCGGCGATGGCGGCAGCCCCGAGGGCCAGGGCGGCGGTGGTGTTCCGGACCCCGGCGGCGAGGAGGAAGGAGGAGACGTTGGCGACGTTGTTGGCGCCCAGGGCATAGGCCCCGTAGCAGCCGCAGAGGACGAGTCCGGCGCGCATGAGGGGGTCGTAGAGGAAGGGGTTCACGCGGGATTTCCGGAGGGCCGCCGCAAGGGGTCGATAGAGGCCGGCGGCGATGAGCATGCCCCCCACGGGGGTACCGATCCAGCAGGCGACGACTTTTCCAAGGCCCGAGAGGTCGAGGTCGCCGGCCAGGGCGCCGGCCCCGACGAGGGCGCCGACGACGGCCTGGCTGGTGCTCACCGGCAGCTTCAGGGCAGTCATGGCCGTCACGGTCAGCGCGGCGGCGAAGACGGTGATGCCGACGGCCCGGCCCTTCTGCTGGGTCAGGCCCTGCAGGGTGTTCAGCCCGGCATGGCCCTGCACCAGGGCGCCCAGGACGACAAAGAGGGCCGCGAGCACGGCGGCGCGGCGCCAGGAGAGCATGCGGGAGCTGACGGCGGTGCCGAAGCAGTTCGCCGCGTCGTTGGCGCCGAGGCTCCAGCCGAGGAAGACGCCGCCCAGCACCCCCAGCATGCGCGTCTCCTCCGTCTCACACCGTGCGTTTCACCCGGAATACGGTGATGGCGTTGGCCGCGTCCTCGGCAAGGTCGGCGATGGCGGATGTGGCCGCGATGAGGTCCCGGCAGTGGAGTTTCGCGGCCGGCTCGATGTCCTTCGCGAAGAGGTCACGGATCAGGCGTTGTTCGACGCGGTCGGCGTCCCCCTCGAGGGAACCGACGCGTTCGCCGAGTTCGTGGACATTCTCGTCGCTCTCCATGGCGCCGATGGCCTGTTCGAAGAGCACCCGGCAGGCCCGATGACAGAGGTCCACCAGTTCCCCGTAGCCGTCGTTGAGATCGGCGGGCAGGAGGATGGCTTCCAGGACGATCCGGCGCAGGACTTCCTCGGTCTGGTTGACCACCGAATCCAGGCGTTCGAGGAGTGCCATGATGTCCTCCCGAAACTCGGGCAGCAGGGACTTCGCGAACAGATCGAGTTCGACCCCGCGCCGGATGCGGTCGCATTGCGACTCGGTCCTGTGGATGTCGCGGACCCAGTCATCCAGTCCTTCCAGGCCACGGGTCCCGTAGTGCCGCATGCCGTCACGGAAGCAGTTGGCGGTGAGGATCGCCGTTTCGAGGTACTGGACGAGTCTCTGCCGGATCAGACGGTTTCTGCGCAGGGAGAACACGACCCTTGGCCTCCGCCTCGGTGTGGTGGGGCGGTCCATCCGGTTGCGGCCGCCCGGGACACGGCCCGTCAGGAGCCCTTCGACGGGGTTCGGGGGCTCGAGCCCGTCGCGACGGCTGGCGTATTTCGCGGTTCGCAAATGGATGAACGTAGCGCTACGCGCAACTGGGGACAATGGACCATGGACCATGGACCTTTTCAAGCCAGAGACGTCAAGCACGTTCCCAACGTGATGGCCGGCGTGGATGTGACCAGGGCGATCAAAGCCGCCGGAATGCCCGCCTCCCTGGTGACGGCTTTCTGAAGGCCGTGCGGCGATTCCGGGCTCCGCAAAGGGAACAGTATTGAGGTCAGGGTTCCGAGAGGACCCAGTGCCCGCCGCGGAAGCGGACCTTCAGGTCCGGGAGTTCCTTGTCCCCATAGCGCACGCTGAGGATCCCCGCGATGGACCCGCCCCGGTAGGAGACGCTGAATGTCTCCGGGTCGAAGTCCTTGCCGA
>JAFGRS010000467.1 GCA_016935045.1 Lentisphaeria bacterium
CCCCCCCGTTTTCCGGACAGGCCGGAGGGCGCGCGCGGCCGGAAAACACCCCCCGGCGGCAGCGCCCGGCCCCCCCCGTTTTCCGGACAGGCCGGAGGGCGCGCGCGGCCGGAAAACACCCCCCGGCAGCAGCGCCCGGCCCTCCCGTTTTCCGGACAGGCCGGAGGGCGCGCGCGGCCGCGCTCCCTCACCCCGAATCGGCGCTCCACTGCCGCGAGGGCAGTGGCGGCGGGAAGCGATTCGCCGGATCTTGGAACAGTCCCGTGGCGGATGTGCCTTCCGCGCTCCCTCACCCCGAATCGGCGCTCCACTGCCGCAAGGGCAGTGGCGGCGGGAAGCGACTCGCCGGATCTTGGAACAGTCCCGTGGCGGATGTTCCTTCCATTGACACGGTGTGGCTGCCGACGTAGGTTGCTTTCCGGCAGGTTGGGGCGGCACGGCAGAGGCCCTCGATGGGGCCGGTGGAACGGTGGCGGGAGGCTCATGCTAACGCAGCGACAGCGCAAAGCACTCGTGCAGCTCCGTGGCCGTCAGGGCCGGCGCAAGGCCGACGTGTTCCTGGTGGAGGGAGTCCGTTGCTGCACGGAAGCGCTGCGGCTTCGGCCCTCCTGGTTGGTGCTGACGGTGCTGAGCCACTCCCTCGCCGCCTCCGACCCCGGTGCGGAGTTCCGGCGGCTGTCGGAGGGCGTACCTGGAACCGACCTTTGCGTGGTGCCGGACGGGGAGTTTGCGCGGCTGTCCGACACGCAGTCGCCGCAGGGGGTCCTGTGCCTCCTGCGGCGTCCCGGGCCGGGATTGCCCGAGGCGGTCGTGGACCCCTTTGTGCTGGTGTTGGACCGGATCCGGGAGCCGGGGAACCTGGGGGTGATTCTGCGTACGGCCTGGGCGGTCGGTTTGCGCCAGGTGTGGCTGACGGAAGGTTGCGCCGACCCCTTCGCCCCGAAGGTGGTGCGTGCGGCCATGGGGGCGCATTTCGCGCTGGACCTGATCTCGGCGGCAGACCTGCGCCGCGTGCGGGAGGGTCTCGCCGTGCGGGGCGTTTCGCCGCTTTACCTGACCGTGCCACGGGGTGGCCTGTCGTGTTTCGAGGAGGGGTTCCACCTGGGCGGCTCGGCCCTGGTGATCGGCAACGAAGCCGACGGCATCGTGGACCTGGACCTGGGGCCCCATGTCGGCATCCCCATGCCCGGCGGCGCCGAGTCGCTCAATGCCTCCCAGGCAGCCACGGTCCTGCTCCTGGACGCCGTCCGCCGGGGCATTCTCAGAACACCTTACTCGGCGGAAGGCAAGGCAAATCCATCGGGCAACGCCAAGTAGGTCCCGCGAGCCGAGCGGAACTTGACGCCACTCGGCTCGTGGCGCCTACCTGGTATCACCCTCATCTTCCGGGTGCACCGGTGTTCTGAGCAGACGTGCGTGGTATGCGGCCCTGCCAGTCCCGGGAGATCGGCGGCACCACCGGAGCCGCGGGGATGCGCGTCCGGGGCATGGGGGAGTCTGCGGGGAAGGGGAGGTGGTACCAGAGGGGGGACTCGAACCCCCACGGCCTGTAACGGCCACTAGGACCTGAACCTAGCGCGTCTGCCAATTTCGCCACCCTGGCACGTCTGCACACAAATCACCATAACGCAACCGGAGGCCGTTTCAAGTCGAACCTGGCCGGGGAAAGCAGGAAGAGAGCGAGAATCGGCGCAGCGGGAGCCCTTCGACCGGGCTCAGGGCCTTGAGCAAGGGAGGTGCGGACGCAGCCCGCCTCGAGACGGCTCCGCACTCCAGGCACGGTGTGCGCCTGCCCGAGACGGGAGGGCGAACCCATGTCCAGCCACACGGCCGGGTCCCGGTGACCGGTCCCGCGTTTCCCGGGACATTGTCCGAAAGCAGTGCCAGCGGCTGGAAAAAGGGCGGAAACCCGCTACTAGTATGGGATTTGCGCATACACGCCCGGGTTGGCCGTCCGGGACCTTCTTCCCCGGCCGGGGCCGGGCGGTTGGAGGACGGTCCCCGCCGTCAGCAGGAAAGGCGCCGCGAACCGATGAACAGCCTGGTAGCCCAGATGCAGGCCGTCCTCGAGGACGCCCGGGAAGCCCTCGCCGGTCTCTCGTCCCTGGAGGAACTCGAGGCCTGCCGGGTCCGTTTCCTGGGCCGTCGGGGCGAGGTGACCCTGCTGCTGAAGGACATGGGTCGCGTCGACCCGTCGGAACGGCGGGAAGTGGGTCGCGCGGCCAACGAAGTCAAGGCGGCGGTACAGGAAGCGTTTGCCGCCGCCTTGGCGCGCCTGGAGAGGGGCAGGAGTCTCGCGTCGGGACTGGACGTCACCCTGCCCGGGCGTCTGCGGCGCGCAGGCCGGACGCATCCGGTGACCCGGGTGATGGACGATGCGGTGGCGATCTTCCGGCGCATGGGTTTCGTGGTGGCCGACGGCCCGGACCAGGAGACGGTGTACCACAACTTCGACGCCCTCAACACCCCGGAGGACCATCCCTCCCGGGACCCCCAGGACACCTTCTATCTGGCCGATGGCCGCTGCCTGCGGACACAGACCAGCCCGGTGCAGGTGCGAGTCATGGAGAGCCGGCAGCCTCCCGTGCGCATCGTCTGCCCCGGGCGGTGCTACCGCCGGGACACACCGGACGCCACCCACAGCATGAACTTCCATCAGATCGAGGGTCTGTACGTGGACCGTAGGGTATCCCTGGCGGATCTGAAGGGGTGCCTGGAGGAGTTTGCCCGCGAGTTGCTGGGCCCTCAGGTACAGGTCCGTTTTCGTCCGCACTTTTTCCCCTTCACCGAGCCGAGCATCGAGTATGACTTTTCCTGCATTCTGTGTGCCGGTCGTGGTTGCGGCGTCTGCAAGCGGTCGGGCTGGCTCGAGATCAGCGGTGCGGGGATGGTGGATCCGGCCGTTTTCGAGGCGGTCGGGTATGACCCCGAGATATGGACGGGGTACGCCTTCGGCATGGGGATCGAGCGCATCGCCATGATCCGCCATGCCATCGGCGACATCCGCCTCCTGTACGAGAACGACATGCGCTTCCTGGCACAATTCTGAGATCCGGGTCGCTGCCTGTGCCGGCGCACGGGTGCGGCCTGCTCCCGCAAGGAACATCCAGCGATGAAGACCTCCCTTCGATGGCTGCAGAACTATGTCGAGACGGCCTGGGACGCGCCCGAACTGGCGCTGCGCCTGACCATGGCCGGCCTCGAAGTCGAGGGCATGGAGGAGACCCCTGCCCTGCCCGAGACGGTGGTTGCCGCGCGCATCCTGCGCCGGGAGCCGCATCCGAACGCGGATCGTCTGAGCGTCTGCACCGTGGACGCCGGTGGTGCGGGACCGATGGCGGTTGTCTGCGGCGCTCCGAACTGCGATCTAGGGCGGGTGGTTCCCTGTGCTCTTCCGGGGTCGCGTCTGCCCTCGGGCATGACGGTGAAGCGGGCTTCGATCCGGGGTGTCGAGTCGGCCGGGATGCTGTGCGCCGAGGATGAACTCGGTCTCGGCACGGACCACAGCGGCCTGATGGTGCTGGGCGAAGAGGTTGCCGCCGGGACCCTCCTCCGGGAGCTGATTCCGGAGGACGCGGTGATCGACTGGGAAGTGACTCCCAACCGGCCGGACTGGAACTGCCATATCGGCATTGCGCGCGAGATCGCCGCCGTGGCCGGCGACGCCTCCCGCTTCCGGCTGCCGGAGTTCCCGTCGCGGGAGACCGCGGCGGCCCGGGCCGGCGACTGGACTCGGGTCGAGGTGCGGGACCCGGATCTCTGCCCGAGGTACATCGCCCGTATCATCCGCAACGTCCGCGTCGGTCCCAGTCCCGAGTGGATGCGGCGCGCCCTGAAGGCGGTGGGGATCCGCCCCATCAGCAACGTGGTGGACGTCACCAACTACGTCATGATGGAGTGCGGCCAGCCCCTGCACGCGTTCGACTACGATTTGCTGCACGAGAACCGCATCGTCGTCCGCCGGGCCGCCGAGGGCGAGACCATCGTCACCCTCGATGGCGTCGAACGCACCCTCACCCCGGATGCCCTCCTCATCTGCGACGGCGCCAAACCCGTGGCCCTGGCCGGTGTCATGGGCGGCGCCAACAGCGAGATCCGGTCGGAAACCACCACCGTGCTGCTGGAGAGCGCCTGCTTCGACCCGGCCAACATCCGCCGAACCAGCCGCTGCACGGGACTGAACAGCGAGTCCAGCTACCGCTTCGAACGGGGCATCGACATCGAGATGACGGCATGGGCCGCCCGGCGGGCGGCAAGCCTCATCGCCGAACTCGCCGGCGGCGAAGTCCTCGCGGGGGCCGTCGACGTCTATCCCGACCCGTGGCGGACGTTCCCGGTGACGGCACGGTTTGCCCGCATCGAGGCGCTGCTGGGGGTCACGGCACCCCCGGCGGCGGTGGCGCGGCACCTGGGGGCCCTGGGCCTTACGGTAACCGGGATGACGGACACGGCCATCACGGTTTCCGTCCCTTCGCACCGGCGCTACGACCTGCTGCGCGAGGCGGACCTGATCGAGGAGGTGGCCCGGCTCCACGGCCTGGACAACATCCCGGGCAGCCAGGCAACGGCAGTGTTGGGAGGCATGCGCGCCGACGACAGGTACTACGGCATCGAGCAGGTCCGCGCCGAACTGCGGGCCGTGGGCTTGGACGAGACCCTGACCTACAGTTTCCTCAACCCGGCCAGCGCCGTGCAGGGCACGGGAGTGACCGAGGAACAGGTCGTCCGCCCCGTCAACCCCCTCAGCGCCGAACTGGGCGCCATGCGCCCGAGCCTGATCCCCGGGGCCTTGATGACCGTTGCCCATAACGTGGCCCGGGGGAACGATCACCTCGCCTTCTTCGAGCTCGGGCGGGTGTTGGTTCACGCCCCGGGCCTGCCGGAAGAGCGCAACCAGGCGGCTGTGGCTCTGACCGGGTGCCGGCACCCCGAGCGTTACGGCAGCGAGAAGGCGGAGGAGGCCGATTTCTACGACTTGAAGGGCATCCTGGAGGGGTGGTTTGCGGCTCGCGGCCTGGCGCCGGACTGCCGGGCGACCGAGCACCCGGCCTTCGAGGCGGGGCAGTGTGCGGCCCTGGCCCTTGGCGGCAGGGAGGTGGCGGTTCTCGGGCGGGTCTGCGGGGACCTGGTGGCGGATATCCGCCTCAAGCATCCCCTCTACCTGGCCCTCGTCGAAGTGGATGCCGTCCTCGCCATCGAGATGCCGGACAGGCGTCACCGCTCCCTGCCCCTCTACCCGGCCGTGGCCCGGGACATCAGCTTCCTGGCCGGGAGGGAACTGACCCACCGCGAGGTGCTCGACGCCATCCGTGCCCTGCGCGAACCGCTCATCGAGTCCGCCGGGATCTTCGACATCTACGAGGACGACACCCTCGGCGGCAACCGGCGCAGCATGGCCTACACCATCACCTACCGCGATCCGTCCCGGACCCTGACCGACGAACGGGTGAACGGGCTCCAGGAGAGGCTGAGGGCGCACCTGGCCCAGACCCTGCCCATCACCCTGCGCTGACACAACGGCTGCCGGAACGGCGTCCACACCGCGCCCGGCGCCGCCCATGGGAGTCCCCCCGCACATGCTTGCCAAACAGATCAAGAACGGTAGCATCCTCACGGTGAACGGCGCCCCGCACGTCGTCGAGAGCGTCGAGAAACACACCCCCTCGGCGCGGGGCGCCGCAACCCTCTACAAGATCCGCGCCCGGAACCTCCTGACGCAGACCAAGACGGACCTCAGCTGCAAGGGTGAGGAGGGCTTCCCCGAACCCGATTTCCAGAGCCGTGAAGTGCAGTATCTCTACCCTGATGGCGATGCCTTCGTGTTCATGGACATCGAGAACTACGAGCAGTACGTCCTCGGTGACGACGTGTTGCGGGGCCAGGACCGTTTCCTGGTGCCGGACATGGAGGGGATCTTCGCCCTCGTGCTCGAGGGCCGCGTCGCCGGACTGCGCCTCCCCGATGTGGTGGAGATGACCCTGGTAGAATGCGACCCGGGGATCAAGGGGAACTCGGCGACCTCCAGGACCAAGCCCGCCAAGACCCAGACCGGCCTGACCGTCCAGGTCCCGGAATATATGGAGAACGGGGAGTGCGTCCGCGTGGACACGCGCGACGGCCGCTTCCTCGGTCGGGCCACCTGACCGCGCGCCGCGGGGCGGCTTGTCCCGACGGAGCCTCGGCGAAGGCGGATCCGCCGCCGCACCTGCGTCCGTTGGCCATACCGCCGGGAACGGCGGGCTCCAGATCGTCTCCCAAGGGCATTCCACGTGCGCGCGCCCTGGGATCGAGATGGTGGGATCTGGAGTTCAGACCGTAGTTGCTGCCGCACTCCCGTCGCGAAGCGGTGCTTGGGGGGAGCGCGGGAGGCGCAGGCGGAACGTGCTTCCTTCCCCCGGCCGGCTGCTCACGTCGACTGTGCCGCGGTGGATTTCCGCCACCCGCCGCACGATGGCCAAGCCCAGGCCGCTGCCCTCGGCCTGCGTCGCTCCCGCGGCGCGGCCGCGGACAAAGCGTTCGAAAATCCGGCGTTGCTCGAGGGGCGCGATGCCCGGACCCGTGTCGGCGACCTCGATGCAGACCCATTCCGCGTCGGCGTTGATGGAAACGGTGACCTTCCCCCCCGGCGGGGTGTAGCGGATGGCATTGTCCAGGAGATTGCGGACGGCACCGGTGAGCTGCGCCTCGAAGGCGGGGATGCAGACCCCGGCGACCGGCTCCTCGAAGCGGACCTCGATGCCCTTCGCGGCGGCGGCGGCGCCCAGTGCATCGAGGGCCTGCCGGACCACTCCCCGGACGTCCAGCGTCTCGAGGGGTTCCCCGGGCATGCCGGACTCGAGCACGGAGAGCTGCAGGGTCTCGTCCACCAGCCGCCGCATCCGTTCCGCCTGGCGCTCGATGATGTGGAGGAACTCGCGGATGGGGGCCGGGATCTGCTCGGCCACGGCCAGCAGGGTGTCGGCCGTGGAGCCCACGATGGCCAGGGGCGTGCGCAGCTCGTGCGAGGCATTGGCCACCAGTTCCCGCCCCAGGGACTCCGCCCGTCGCGCCTCGGTGATGTCGGCAAGAACCAGCACCACGCCCCGACCCGCCTGCCCAGCCTCCGCCAACGGCGTGATGACGGCCCGAACCACCCGCTCCCCCTGCCGCACATCCCCCATCTCCAGCCGCAACGGTCCACCCGTTCGAAGCGCCGCCGCAACCACATCGAGCAGAGCGGCCGGCCCCGGCAGGCGTTCTCCCGGCCGCGGCGGATCGCTGTCCAGCAGCTCCGCCGCCGCGGCATTGGCGTAGAGGACAACGCCGTCGGAGGAGAGGGCAACGACGCCGTCGGACATGCTGTTGACGACGGCATGGGCCTGGTTGCGCTCGGCCCGGAGTTCATCGAGGGTCTGCCGCAGGCATGCCTGCATCGTGCCGAAGGCCCCCGCGAGACGCCCGATCTCGTCGCCTCCCGCGGCCGGCAGTTCGGCGTCGAACGCGCCGGCGGCAATGCGTTCGGCGGCCCGGGTCATTTCCTCGACCGGCCGGGCGATGCGCCGTGCCAGCCACAGGGCCAGCGCAGCGGCCGCCAGCAGGCCCCCCGCACCGCTCACGGCCAGCATGCGGTTCATGTGCGACATCTGGTCTCGCACGGGCTGGATCGGCAAGGCAAGGCGCACGGTCACGGGACCGGCGGACCCCAGGACGAGGGGCAGGCGGATACTGACGGTATCGTCGAGAGGTTGGTAGTGGCGCAGGGCCGCGTCGCGTTCGGCCCGGATCGCGGGGAGGCATTCCGGGAGGGCGCGGTCCAGGCACAGGGCGCTCATGCTGTCGCCCAGGATGGCGCCATCCCGAGCCAGGACACTGACGCGGCCCTGGAAGCCGGCGTTGAGGCGGTCGCAGGCCAGATCCAGTGCCGTGCGGTCCTCGGCTTCGGCCGCCGCGCGAAGCTCGTCGATGCGCAGGAAGAGGGCGTTGCCGAAGGCCTGGGTTGCCCGGGTCACGTAGTCCCGCCGCAGCCGGACATGCACCGGCAGCGCCACCAGCCCGACCGAACAGACCACCACCAGGCCATAGGCAGCCAGAAGCCTGACGGAGAGCGAGTACCGACGCCGGGGACGAGCCGAAGCGGAACGGCTCATGGACAACACACCAGTTTGTAGCCCACCCCCCACGCGGTGACCACGTGACGGCCGGCGTCGCCCAGCTTCCGGCGGATGGTCCGGATGTGCGCGTCGATGGTGCGTTCCTGGACCGCCCCGCCGCTGCCGAGGGCCTGGTCGCAGAGCTGCCTGCGCGTGAACACACGCTCGGGGTTCCGGGCAAAGAACAGGAGAAGGTCGAACTCGGTGCGGGTGAACTCCACCGGCATTCCATGCACCAGGACCTGTCGGGTCGCCGGATCCATCTCGACGGCGCCGCAGCGCGTCACCTCGGACTCGTCCTTGGCGGTCTCGGCATGCCGCCGCAACACCCCCGTCACCCGCGCCATCAACTCGTTCATGCGAAAGGGTTTGACGACGTAGTCCTCGGCGCCGGCCTGGAGTGCTTCCACCACCGTCGCTTCGTCCCCCAGAGCGCTCGCCACGATCACCGGCACGGCCTGCCAGGTCGGGTGACGCCGGATCTCCGCCAGAAGATCGAGGCCCGAGGTGTCCGGCAACCTCAGATCCAGCATCACCAGATCCTGCACCGGATGCTGGAACGCCGCCCGGGCGGCGGTGCCGCTGGAGGCAACCGTGACCTGGTGGCCAAGGCTGCTCAGGTTGAAATCGAGGATGCGCGCCATGTCATTCTCGTCCTCGATGACGAGAATCCTGGCTGGGCGGATCTCCTGCGCCATATGCCGGTACACTCCTTTTGCCGAATGCAGAACATGGCCGGGTCGGACCGGAGTCTGCCGCCCCGAGTCAAACCGGGCAAGCATGCGGCGATGCGTCTCCCCGGCGAGACCGCGTCGCGCGGGGTGATCCTACTCTATTGCCCCCGGGAATCCGGTCAAGTGGCAGCGTGTCCGTGGCGTGTGGGTCAGTGGACCTCGCGGGTGGTTCGGGATGCGGCTCAGCAGGAGCTTCGCCCTCCAGGGGGATGGAGCGCCCGCGGCCTCGCGGGCACTCTCGGATCAGCAGGAGCTTCGCCCTCCAGCGGGATGGAGCGCCCGCGGCCTCGCGGGCACTCTCGGCTCAGCAGGAGCCCTTCTGCTGAGCCGTTTAGCCCGGCGGCGGCGGGACGATGCGCGGTCGGATCTCCGGCAGCGCCGGAATCGAGTGCTCCGACCCGGTTCCGGTGGTATAGTTACTCCCGAGGGGCGGGTGGAAAGTGATGACGCCGGTGTGGGAGCACTGGCGAAGACAGCGTGCTCCCGGGCTGGCCGGCGTCCATGCCTCCGCCCCGGACACGGTGCTCCGCAGCGGGCGTGCACCCCGCAGGGCGGAGCAACGCGTCCCGTGGCGCGTGTGTCTGACCGGTGTCCGAACCATGGGAGGTCGCCATGAGAGTCGAGATCCGCAGGATCCTCTGCCCCCTGGATTTCTCGGGAAGCTCGGAAAACGCCCTTCTCTATGCGAAGAGCTTCGCCGAGGCGCACAAGGCGGAGCTGCTGCTATTGCACGTCATCGAGCCGCCGCCCTATTACCTGGCTTCGGAAGTGGGCATGCCGGTCGCCATGCTCGACCAGCACCGGGAGCAGAGCCGGAAGAACCTCACCGCCATCGCGGAAGCGGCGTGCAAGGACCATCCCAACACCCGGACGCTCCTGGCGGACGGTTCCCCGTTCCTGGTCATTGTGCGGACGGCCAGGGAACACGAGGTGGACCTGATCGTCATGGGCACGCACGGCCGCACGGGGTTGGCTCACGTGCTCATGGGCAGTGTGGCCGAGAAAGTCGTGCGCAAGGCGCCCTGTCCGGTGCTGACCGTCAAGCATCCGGAGCACGAATTCGTCATGCCCTGAAGCGGCGGCCGGGGAGAACGATCATCCGCCGCAGCCGCAGAGGGGGGTGCAGGCGATGTTGAGGTCCCGCGCGGCCCGGGTTTCGTCGAGGCGTCCCACGGGAGTGGTCTGCGGGCACTTGCGGATGGCATCGGAGTCCTGGGCGGCGAGGTCGGCCAGCTCGCGCATGGCCACGATGAAGGCGTCGAGGGTCTCCTTGCTCTCGGTCTCGGTGGGTTCCACCATCATGGCTTCGTGGACGGTGGTGGGGAAGTACACGGTGGGAGGGTGGAACCCTCTGTCGATGAGGCCCTTGGCGATATCGAGGGCGCGAATGCCGTGGTCCCGGAACTGGTTCTGGGCCGTGAGCACGCACTCGTGCATGCAGGTGCGGTCGACGGCCGGAGGGAAGACGTCCCGAAGCCTGGCCAGCACGTAGTTGGCGTTGAGCACGGCGTTCTCCGCCACCCGCGGCAGACCTTTTCTCCCCTGCATCAGGATGTAGACATAGGCCCGCAGCACGATGGCGAAATTGCCGTAGAACGGAGCGATGTAGCCGATGCTCCTGGGGCGGTCGTATTCGAGGGCATAGGTCCCGTCCTCGCGCTTGACCACCAGCGATACGGGCAGGAATTCGAGCAGTCTGGATACCACCCCCACCGGCCCGGCCCCCGGCCCGCCGCCGCCGTGCGGGGTGCCGAAGCTCTTGTGCAGGTTGAGGTGCACGATGTCGAACCCCATGTCTCCCGGGCGCGCTTTGCCGAGGATGGCGTTGAGATTGGCGCCGTCGTAGTAGACCAGGCCGTCGACGCCGTGGATGAGTTCACAGACCTCGCGGATGTGCGTGTTGAAGACCCCCAGGGTGTTGGGGCAGGTCAGCATGAGCCCGGCCACCTCGTCGTCGAGGGCCTCGCGGAGCCGTGCCAGGTCCATGCAGCCGTCGGCGCCGCTGGGGATCGCCCGCACGGCGTATCCCGCGATGGCGGCGCTGGCGGGATTGGTGCCGTGGGCGGTGTCGGGGATGAGGACGGTCGTCTTGCGGTTGCCCCGCTCCCGGTGGTACGCCGCCATGATCATGATGCCGGTGAGTTCCCCGTGGGCGCCGGCCATGGGCTGGAGCGTGAAGCCTGCCATGCCGGTGATCTCGCGCAGGAGCAGATCCATCTCGTGCAGCACCTGCAGGGCGCCCTGGGTCAGGCTGCCTCCCAGGCGCAGTTGCGGCAACAGGGGATGGAGGTGGGCGAATCCCGGGTAGGCGGCAATGCGCTCGGCCACCTTCGGGTTGTACTTCATGGTGCAGGAGCCGAGGGGGTAGAACGTGGTGTCGATGGCGAAGTTGAGCCGGGAAAGCTGGGTGTAGTGCCGCACCACGTCCAGTTCGCTGACCTCGGGCAGATCGGGACCTTCCTCCCGCAGCAGGGCGGGGTTCAGGTTGATCGAGGTCGGCACATCGCTGGCCGCTACCGTCACACCCCGGCGCCCGGCGACGCTCTTGCTGAAAATCACCTGCATAGCACGCCCTCCAGGGCCTCGGCCAGCATGCCGATCTCCTGCTTGGTCCGCTTCTCGGTCACGGCAATCAGGATGCACTTCTCCATGCCCTCGTAGTAGCGACGGAGTGGAAAACCGGCCGCAAAACCCTTCTCGATCAGACGGCCGATCACGTCCGCCGCATCACAGGGAAGATCGAGCACAAACTCGTTGAAGAACCACTTCGCGGGAAAATGCGGCCGGACGCCGGGAATGGCCGTGAGCCGTTGGTAGGCGTAGCTCGCCTTGTCGGCGCAAAGCTGGGCTGTCTGCCGCAGGCCCTCCCTGCCGAGCAGGGCCAGGTAGATGGCGGCGGTGAGGGCACACAGGGCCTCGTTGGAACAGATGTTCGAGGTGGCCCGTTCGCGCTTGATGTGTTGTTCCCGGGCCTGGAGCGTGAGCACGTAGCCGGGCCGGCCCCGGCTGTCGACCGTCCCTCCGGCGATGCGTCCCGGCATGCGGCGGACGTGGGCCCGGCGGGCGGCCATGAAACCGAGGTAGGGACCGCCGAAGGACATGGGCATGCCCAGGGATTGCCCTTCCCCGGTGGCAATGTCCGCCCCCATGCCGCCGGGGGCCTTGAGGATACCCAGAGAGAGGGGGTAGCAGGAGACGATCAGCAGGGCCCCGATGGCGTGGGCCGATTCCGCCAGCCCGGTGAAGTCCTCGATGCAGCCGAAGAAGTTCGGGTTCTGCACGATGACGGCGGCGGTTCCCGGGTCCAGGGCTTCCCGGATGGCGCCGCGGGCGGCGTGTCCCCCAACGTTGCGGGTGGTGACCAGTTCGATGTTGAGGTTCCGGGTGTAGGATTCCAGCATGACCCGGTAGATGGGGTTCACCGAGTCATCCACGATGATCTTGCTGCGGCCGGTGATGCGCATGGCCATCATCATGGCCTCGTAGATGGCCGTGCCGCCGTCGTAGAGGGAGGCATTGGCGACATCCAGCTCGGTGAGGCGGCAGAGGAAAGACTGGTACTCGTAGATGGCCTGCAGGGTGCCTTGGGAAACCTCGGGCTGATAGGGGGTGTAGGCCGTCGCGAACTCGCCCCGGGAGACCAGCGCCTGGACGGCCGCCGGGATGAAATGATCGTAGAAGCCGCCCCCCAGAAAAAGCACGAGATCGGTCTCGTTCTTGGCGGCGATCTCGGCCAGGCGCCGGCGGACCTCCTGTTCGCTCAGACCCTCGGGAATGGCCAGGGGACCGCAGCGGCAGGACTCGGGGATGTCCGCGAAGAGATCCTCGAGGCCAAGGCCGATCTCGCGGAGCATCTCGAGCCGCTGGTCGTCGGTATTGGCAATGAAAGGCATGGGACCCGGCCCCTTTCCGCTGCACGCCTCACGAACCGCGAATCCCGCGTCCGACGACAGCTGCCCACCGCGTCACGCCGCTGCCGTGGCCTGCTCTACTCATGAACCGCGAAAGACGCGAAAGACATTGGTGTATTTCGCGTGGTTTGCGGTGCATCATCCAGGCTACGCGTCCTTGACGAAGGCATGGTACTCGGCCTCCGTCATCAGGGCGTCCAGGGCGGCGGCGTCTTCGGTTCGGATGCGGATCATCCAACCCTCGCCGTAGGGATCGGCCTTGAGGATGTCGAAGTCATCCTCGATCCCGCCGTTCACCGCCACCACCTCTCCGTCCACCGGCGCAAACAACTCCGACGCCGCCTTCACCGACTCGATCTCGCCGAAGGCCGCCCCGGCCGTGACCCGGGCGCCGATCCGGGGCAGATCCAGGTACACGACATCCCCCAACTGCTCCACCGCGTAGGCCGTGATGCCGACGGTGACCGTGTCGCCTTCCCGCCGGGCCCACTCGTGTGACTTCGCAAACCGCATCATCGTGCCAATCCTCCTCAACGTTTTCCTCTTGCGGCGATTCCGAACGCCACAAGGTGAATTGTGTTGCGGCTTGCCGCGCCAAAGCTCCCGCTGAGCCGTTCCCCTGGAGGGCGAAGCTCCTGCTGAGCCGTTCCCCTGGAGGGCGAAGCTCCTGCTGAGCCGTTCCCCTGGAGGGC
>JAFGRS010000468.1 GCA_016935045.1 Lentisphaeria bacterium
ATGCCGACCGTCGCGTGGGCCGTCACCATGACAACCGGCGTGTGGGGGCGCAGGTCCCGTAGTCCGCGTAACACCTCGAGGCCGTCTTTGCCCGGCAGCTTCAGATCCAGAAGAACCACCGCAAAGGCCGTGTCCTTCGCCTGGTGCAGTGCTTCCTCTCCGTTGATGGCGCATTCCACGGTCATCCCCAGTGGCTCCAAGGCCTGTGTGAGTGTCTCGCGGATGTTGCGCTCGTCGTCAACGACCAGAATCGGTTTGCTGTCCATCGATGCGTTCTCCTAATGGCTGATTGGCAGTGTGAATGTGAATGTGCTTCCCTCGCCGGGCGACGACTCCACCCAGATCGTGCCCCCGTGCGCCCGCACGATCTCCCTGCAGATGGCCAGCCCCAGGCCGGAACCGCCCGAGTCCTGTCCGGTGACCTGGACGAACTTCTCGAAGATGCCGGCCTGGTATTCCTTGGGAATGCCCGGGCCGTCATCATGAACCGAGATATGGACAAAGGGCCCGGCGGCGGCCGCCGACAACGCAATGCGACCGCCTTCCCTGCTGTAGCGCAGGGCGTTGGACACCAGATTGGTCAGCACCCAGGTGATCTTGTTGGCGTCCGCGCGCACCGGCGGCAACGCCTCGCGAAGGTCGGGCTCGACGGCCACGCCCTTCATCTCGGCCTGTCCCTTGAAGACGGACTGGACGTGGTCGAAAAGCGTCGCTACCGGCACGCGGACCATCTCAAGCTCGATGCGCCCCGCCTCGATCTTGGAGAGGTCGAGCAGATTGCTTACCAGCGCCTTCATCCGATGGACTTCTTCGTGTGCGGCCTTAAGGAGCTGACGGTTCCGGTCCGAAAGGTCCGGGGCGACACGCTCCATCAACAGATCGACGCTCATTCCGAGGCTGGTCAGGGGCGTGCGCAGTTCGTGGGACGCCGCCATGACGAACTCGCTCTTGAGTCGCTCGACCTCCTTCAGGCGGGTCACATCGCGAAGCAGCACCACCGCGCCTGACACGCTCCGGTCACAGCCCCGGATCGCCGTCACACTGAAGAGATAATGACGGGATGTTTCACCGTTGGCAATATCGATGATGCGCCGCTCGTCGGGGATGTCGGGCTGAGCACCGTGCGTGATGGTCTGCTGGATGGACTCGGCTGCCGGGCGCAGGACGGGAAGGCCGTCGCAGTGCAGCGTGGAACTCTCCGTGAACCCCAGATGCAACAATTGCCTGGCCGCGGGGTTGATCCCCGTCACCTTCATGTCCGTGTCGAAGACGATCAGGCCGTCGGCGATGCTGGAGAGGATCGCCTCGCCCTTGTTCTTCTCCGCGATGATCTCCTCAATGTTCATCTGGCGATAGGCGACCAGGCGTTCGGCCATCCGGTTGAACTCCTCGGCCATGAGACCCAACTCGTCCTGCGTCTCCACCGGCACCGTGACCTCATAGTCCCCTTCGGAAATCCGGCGGGCAGCGTCGACGAAACGTCCCAGGGGCTGAACGATGCGGTTGGCCATGAGAAGGCTGAACACCATGGCAAGCACCAGAGCCGAAGCCGCTACCCCCGATGTCGACCAGATCGCGCGGTCGGCGACTCGCCCAGCCCGAAGGCTCGCCGCGTACATCGTCTCTTCGTTCAGCGTCCTCAGTTCCAGACACATCTCGCGTACCCGAGTGAAGACATCACGGACAAACTCGTCGTAGAGCTGTGCCCGGGACGGCCTCGGGGAAACAGCCATATCGACCCGCGTCGTTACGGCGGCAAGCGTGGCCCGGTAGCCGCCGTAGCCGCTTTCGATGGCTCGGACGAGTTCATCCTCGCCGGCGACGGTGATGTTGTCCTTGGCTCTTCCCAGCCACTCGAAGAAGGCGGCTTCGTGGGTGCGGAACTGCGCCAAACCCTGGTCACGGCTGCCCAGCAGCAGGAACAGAATGCCGCTGTCCTGCCGCTCCAGCGCATTCACCATGTTCTCGGCCGCCAGGATGCTGCGGTAGTTCTCCCGCAGGATGGCGTTGCTCGCACGCCCCAGAGACAGAAGGTTCGCAACGGCCCACACCACCACGACAGCCATCAGGCTGAAGGCGACTCCGTAGCCAACCAGGATTCTGCGTTTCAGTGACATGGCGACTGGTTCTCCGTCTGTCGGCGGCACGCTGATCGCACGTACCATGCCAGGGTGCAGAGGGACCCCACCTGCGCGGGATCCCGCACTGTGAAACCGGTGTGCTGACGAGGAAGCGCACGGGAACGGACCATGAAATCCGCAACGCTCCCCGGGACCGGGTCTTGCAGAACGCAAGGCCCGCTGGGAGGGAAGGCCGATCAGATCCCGTAGGTCTTTCGTCTGCGCCAGAGTGTGGCCTGGTTGATACCCAGGATGTCGGCGGCTTCCTGCAGGGACGACGTGCGTGCCAGCACCAGGCGGATGTGGAGTTCCTCGATCAGCGACAGGGAAACGAAGTCTCCGACGGAGGGAGCCATGGCAGCCGGAGCCGCCTCGTGGGGTAGATCCTCCCGCTCGATGCGGGTGTCGCTGCCCAGGATGACCGCCCGCTCCACCGCGTTGCGCAATTCACGCACGTTTCCGGGCCATGCATACCTGGTCATTGCCGTCATGGCATCTTCCGTGAACCCCAGAATCGAGCGATGGTTCGCTTTGGAGAAATGGGCGAGGAAGTCCATCGCCAGGGGCAGGATGTCCTCGGGGCGTTCGCGCAGGGGGGGGATCGTCAGGCTGATCACATTCAGCCGGTAGAAGAGGTCTTCCCGGAAGTGCCCCTCGGCGACGCGGGATTCGATGGCTGCGTTGGTGGCCGCGAGGATGCGCACGTCCGCCTTCCTCGGCGTTGCGTCCCCCAGCCGCTCGTATTCCCGGTCCTGGATGAACCGGAGCAGCTTCGCCTGCACCGCCGGGGCCAGATCCGCGATCTCGTCCAGAAGCAGAGTGCCGCCCTCGCAGGCCACGATGCGGCCGGGGTTGTCGCGCAGGGCGCCCGTGAAGGCACCCCTTACGTGACCGAACAGCTCGCTTTCGAGCAGTTCCGCGGGTACAGAGGGGCAGGATACGACCGCCATCGGCTTGCCGGCCCGCCTGCTCCACTGGTGAATCGCCCTGGCAAACACGGACTTCCCGGTGCCGCTCTCCCCGCGCAGCAGGATGATCGCGTCCGAAGCCGCGGCCCTGCGGGTCGTCTCGATCAGCCTCTGCATCCCAGGATTGCGGCTCTGAAAACAGCCGAACGGACCGAACTCCGACAGGTTCTCACGCAAAACCGCGACCTCAGCCTCCAAGGCGCGCAGGCGTCCGATACGACGTGTGATCAGCCGGACCTGGTCCGGCGTGAATGGCTTGGGGATGTAGTCCTCCGCTCCCTGGCGGATCGCCTCCACGGCACTCTCGATGGAGGCGTGCGCGGTAATCACGATGATCTTGACCCAGGGAGATTCCGCCAGCAGCGGCCGGATCAGGTCCATGCCATCCGCAGCGCCCAGACGCAGATCGAGAAAGACGATGTCCACACAGCCGCGCCTGGCTGCCGCCAAGGCGTCGGACGGATTGCTGACTGCCACCACGCCGTGTCCCTCGTCCTCAAGGCAATACGAGAGGGTCCGACGGATGTTGGCTTCGTCGTCCACGATCAGGACGCTGAGTCCGTTGGCTGCGGATTCGTTGACCATCGTGATGAAATGCTGTCACTTGCCTGCCGGCTTCCGCCGACAGCCGGCGCGATACGACATCGCCCCATCCCCTCTACTGTACTGCATCCCGCGATGCCAACCATCGCCGCCGCCGGCGGAGCATTCCATTCCCCCCACCACCCTATCGCTCCGCTCACCCGCGTCAGGGGATCCCCCCCGCAGAAAAAAACGCCCGGATCAGCACCGAAACCCCCTTGACAGACACAGACTCCCGGCGTACATTGTGAATTGTGAATCACAATTCTGAATGGCAAGGAGCCCTGTTTTCCCGATGCGTGCCGTGAAGACCGAGACGGACATTCGCCGGGATCAGATCGCGGAAGCCGCGATGGAGCTGATCGGCGCGGGGGGCCTATCGAGCCTGAGCATTGCCGGGATTGGGGAGAGGGTCGGGATCGTGCCTTCCGCGGTGTACCGGCACTACAAGGGGAAGGATGCGGTTCTGGATGCGGTACTGCAGTTGCTGCGGGCGCGGATGCTGGCCCACGTGGAGGCGGTCCGGGGGGAGACGCCGGGTGCGCTGCTGCGTCTGCGTCTGCTGCTTGTCCGTCACATGACGATGCTGGTGGAGCATCCCGCGTTTTCCCACGTGGTGTTCGCTCACTTTTCCCATGCCGGTCATGCGGCACGGTGGTCTGGCCTGCACGACACGATGTGCGCTTACCTGAAGGAGATCGCGCGGATCGTGGAGGAAGGGCAGCACGAGGGAGCCATTCGGTCGGACATTCCTTCCCGAACCGCCGCGGTGATGTTCATCGGGCTGGTTCTCCCGGCGGCCATGCTGCACCGGCTTTCGGGAGGGGACTTTGATGCCTCTGCGCATGTGGATGCGGCCTGGCCGGTCTTCCTGCGGGGGCTGGCGGCGGACGGAGACCGCAGAAGGAGGCGATCGGGATGAAGCTACGAGTGGACCGGGAAACGTGCACGGGATGCGGGCTTTGTGCCGAGATCTGTCCCGCGGTGTTCGAGATGGGAGACGACGACCTGGCCCGGGTCAAGGGGAACGCGGTTCCCGCCGACGCGGAGGCCGACTGCCGCGAGGCGGTGGAGAGCTGTCCGGTCGAGGCGATCCGGATCGAGGAATAACGTCAGGCAGTCCGGCCCGCAACGGGCCGACGGACACGGAAAAGGAGTCGAAGACGATGAACATGTTCTGCTACCAGTGTGAACAGACCGCCAGGGGGACAGGCTGCACGGCGCACGGCGTCTGCGGCAAGGACCCGGAGACCGCCGCGCTGCAGGATCTGCTGCTCCATGTCGCGGAGGGTGTGAGCCTGTATGCGCACCGTGCCCGGCAGTTGGGTGCGGGGCATCGGGCGGCGGACCTCTTCGTGGTCGAGGCCCTCTTCGCCACGGTGACGAACGTGGACTTCGATCCCGAACGGGTCGCGGCCCTGATCCGCCAGGGGGCGACGGTGCGCGGGGACGTGCGCAGGGTGTACGAGGACGCCTGCCGTCGTGCCGGCAGGCAGCCGGTGTCGGCGGCGGCGGAGGCGGCCATCGAGCCCGCCGCGGACCTGGACGGCATGATCCGCCAGGGCGAGGCGGTGACGATCCAGAGGCGGATCGACGGGCTTGGCAACGATGTGGCCGGTCTTCAGGAGCTGATCACCTACGGCCTCAAGGGCATGGCGGCATACGTGGACCACGCCCGCGTCCTCGGGCAGGAGGATGACGCCGTCTATGCCTTCCTCCATGAGGCCATGGATTTCCTGGCCGGCAATCCGGCGGACGTGGATGCCCTGGTCGCCATGGCGTTGAAGGTCGGCGAGGTCAACCTGAGGGCCATGGAGCTTCTGGACGCGGCGAACACCGGCGCCTACGGCCACCCGGAACCCACGCAGGTCCGTGTGACGCCCGTGGCCGGGAAGTGCATCCTCGTCTCCGGGCACGACCTGCGGGACCTCGACATGCTCCTCGAACAGACCGCGGGGACCGGCATCAACGTCTACACCCACGGCGAGATGCTCCCCTGCCTCGCCTACCCGGGACTCAAGAAGCACCCCCACCTGGTCGGCAACTACGGCGGCGCCTGGCAGGACCAGCGCCGGGAGTTCGACGAGTTCCCCGGCGCAATCCTCATGACCACGAACTGCATCCAGAAGCCGAAGGACAGCTACAAGGCCCGTATCTTCACCACCGGTCTCGTGGCCTGGCCGGGAGTGGACCACATTGCCGCGGGCGCCGACGGCAGGAAGGACTTCACCCCCGTCATCGAGGCCGCCAGGGCCGCCGAGGGGTTCCCCCGGGACGCGGAGGAAAAGACCATCACCATCGGCTTCGCGCGCAACGCGGTCATGAGCGTGGCGGGCAAGGTCATCGATGCCGTCAAGGCCGGCCAGATCCGTCACTTCTTCCTCATCGGCGGCTGCGACGGGGCCAAGCCCGGGCGCAACTACTACACCGAACTGGCCCAGCAGGTCCCCGCGGACTGCGTGATCCTGACCCTCGCCTGCGGCAAGTACCGCTTCAATAAGCTGGACTTCGGCGACATCGGCGGCATCCCGCGCCTGCTCGACTGCGGCCAGTGCAACGATGCCTACAGCGCCATCCAGATCGCGGTCGCCCTGGCGGGTGCCTTCGGCTGCGGCGTCAACGAACTGCCCTTGAGCCTGGTGCTGAGCTGGTATGAGCAGAAGGCGGTCTGCATCCTGCTCACGCTCCTGCACCTCGGCATCCGCAACATGCGCCTGGGACCGTCGCTCCCGGCCTTCGTCGGCCCGAACGTGCTGCAGGTCCTGGTCAAGCAGTTCCAGCTCACCCCCATCGGGACCCCCGAGGCAGACCTGAAAGCCATGCTCGGAGACTGATGCTGTCAGCCACACCGTCCCCCGCGCCGCCCCGGGCGCGGGGGACGGGTCCTCAAGTGGCACAGGATTCCCAACCGCCATGCCATGGAATCGTCCCCGGACACGCCCACCTGCGGCTCCGGCGACACTGTCAACCAAGGCGCAGACGGAAAATGAGCGTGATACCAGGTAGGCGCCACGAGCCGAGTGGCGCCAGGTCCCGCTCGGCTCGCGGGACCTACTTCAGGTTGCCTTGTGGTGTCAATCCCGCTTCCGCCGGGTAAGGTGTTCTGGGGCGGGGGCCGAACCATGCGGATCGCGCATCGAGCCGCTGGATACGGTCGACCCAAGCCTGGGGCCTCCGAGGCGCCAAACCGGTCTGGGGAGAATGCAAATAGGCTCAAGAAGGTGGGTTTGGCCCCGATAGAGAAGCAGTGACGATGATGAGACGTATCAAGAAGCTCCTGGCCTTTCTGCCGGTGGTTGTGGCCGTGGCCGTTGTCATCGTCCTGCTGCGGACCCGGACGCGCCCGGCAGCCGGACCTGCCGACGAGGCCGTCCGGTCCCTGCGCGTGCTGGACGCGCCGGTGGTGGCGTTCCGACCGCGGGCGATGGGCTACGGGCTGGCGGAACCGACGCGCGTCTGGCAGGCGGTGGCGGAAGTCCGGGGTACGGTGGTGAAGGTCCATCCCCAGCTCAAAGCCGGTGCCCTCGTGCGCGCCGAGACGGTGTTGCTCGAGATTGACCGGGCAGACTATGAGTTGGCCGCGGCCAGGCTCCGTGCGAGCATGGCCGAAACCGGGGCAAAGATCGACGAACTGGACGCGGAAGAACGCAGCCGGCAGGCGGCACGCGAGATCGAGAGACGTTCCCTCGACCTGGCACGGAAGTCCCTCGAACGCACCCGGGAACTCGGCGCCGCCAAGATCGTCCCAGCCGACCAGGTGGACCGCGAAGAACGGGATGTGCTGCGGCAGGAACAGGCCATCCAGCAGCACGAGAGCGCGCTGGCCCTGATCCCGTCCCGGCGCCAAGCCCTCGAAGCGGGGCTGGCCGTCCTCCAGGCCGATCTGGACCAGGCAACGGTCAACGTGGGCAGGACGGTCATCCGGGCCCCGTTCGACTGCCGTCTCGGGACGGTGAACATCGCCCGGGGCCAGTTCCTGACCGCCGGTCAACCGCTGTTCGAGGCGCATGGCACGGAGGCCGTCGAGGTCGAGGCCAGGTTCCGGCCGGAACAGATGCGCAATCTGCTCGCCCCGGAGAAACGCCGCAGCTTCCAGCCCGGCATGACCATGGAAGGGCTGCAGGAACTGTTCGAACTCGAGGTGAACATCCGTCTGCGCAGCGGCGCCTGGGAAGCGACCTGGCCGGCGCGGTTCGACCGCATCCGGGAGACCGTCGACCCGCGTACCCGCGCCATCAATGTGGTGGCCGTGGTGGAGAATCCCTACGAACAGATCATCCCCGGGGTCCGCCCGGCACTCATGCGGGGAATGGTCTGCGAAGTGCTGCTCCAGGCCCCCCCCCGCCCCGGGACCGTGGTGCTGCCGCGCGCCGCCGTGCGGGACAACCGCGTCTTCCTGGTGGATGCCGATGGCCGTCTGCGCTCGGCAACGGTGGCCCTCGCCCTGGCCCAGGATGACTTCGTCGTCGTCGAAACGGGGTTGCAGGGGGGAGAACGGGTGGTCATGTCCGACCCCACCCCCGCCATCGAAGGCATGCGGATTCAGGCGTTTGCTGACCGGGACGCGCAGCGGAGGCTGGTGGATCAGGCCGAGGGTCGGGAGAATCCCCCATGATCCGCTTCTTCGCCGGGCACCCCACCGCGGCCAACCTGCTCATGGCCCTGTTCATGATCGTCGGCCTCGCCTCCCTGCCCCACCTCCGGCGCGAGACGATGCCGGATTTCGCACCGCGGGAGATCGAGGTGCGCATCCCCTACCCCGGAGCGGCCGCGGAGGAAGTCGAGGAAGCCGTCGGCCGGCGCGTCGAAGACGCCCTGGACGATGTCAGCCACGTCGACGAGATCCGCTGCGATTCCCGCGAAGGCCTCTCGATCACGGTCGTCGAAATGGCCGAGGAGGGTGACTTCCAGACGTTCTTCAACGACGTCGAGCGCGGCATCGATGCCATCGACGATTTCCCGGAAGGGGTCGAGGATCCCGTCATCGAGGAACTCGGACGCACGGATCTGGTGCTGGGGGTGCTGGTCTCGGGCCCCTTGAGCGTGCCGGACCTGAAGGCCTGCAGCGAAGACCTGAAGGAGCGCATGCGGGAGGCGGGGCTGGCCCTGATCGACATCGAGGGGTTCTCGGATCGCCAGTTGCGGGTGGCGCTCTCGGAACCCGCCCTGCGCCGCACCGGGCTCACCGTACCGATGGTCGCCGAAGCCATCGCGGCCCAGAGCCGCGACATGCCCCTGGGCACGATCGAGACCCGGGAGATGGATATCCTGCTGCGCCTCGACGAACACCGACGCACTCCCCGGGAACTCGAAACCCTGGTGGTCTGGGCCGGGCCGGAGGGGGCCGAGGTCCGCCTCGCGGAGATCGCGACCGTCGAAGACACCTTCGAGACCGAGGAGGAGAAGATCACCATGGACGGCCGCCGCTGCGCCCTCCTGAAGGTCAGCAAGACCTCGACCGAGGACACCATCCGCGTGGCGCGGCGGGCCAAGGCATTCCTCGAGGCCGAACGCCGGCGGCAGCCGCAACTGAACCTGACCATCACCCAGGACCAGTCCCTGATCCTGGTCGACCGGCTGGGCATGCTGATTTCCAACGGCATGCAGGGGTTGGTGCTCGTCTTCCTGGTGATGTGGGTGTTCTTCCACATCCGGGTTTCGTTCTGGGTCGCCATGGGGTTGCCCGTCTCGTTCCTCGGGGCGTTTCTGGTGGCGCCTCGCATCGGACTCAGCGTGAACATGTTCACCATGGTCGGGCTGCTGCTGGCACTGGGCCTGCTCATGGACGACGCCATCGTCATCGCGGAGAACGTTGCGGCCCACCGGCAACGGGGCAAGGGGCCACTGCCCGCGACCGTCGACGGCACCAGGGAGGTGACGGCCGGGGTCTTCTCGTCGTTCATCACCACCGCCTGCGTGCTCGGCCCCCTGGCCTTCGTCGGCGGCCAGATCGGCCGGGTCCTGCGGGTGGTGCCGATGATCCTGCTCCTGGTCCTGGCCGTCAGCCTGATCGAGGCGTTCGTCATCCTCCCCGCCCACCTCAACCACGCCATGCAGCACCTCGATCCGCGCCGGGCCAACCCGGTGCGCCGCCGGTTCGATGCCTGCATCGAATGGCTGCGCCAAAACCTCGCCGGGAAGCTCGTGGGAATCCTGATCCGTCGCCGCTACCTCGTCTTCAGCACGGTCCTGGCGCTGTTCATCCTGTCCATCGGCATGCTGGCCTCGGGCAGAATCAGGGTGCAGGGGTTTCCCGAACTCGAGGGCGACGTCGTGCTGGCCCGGCTGCTCCTGCCCCAGGGCACGCCCCTGGCCCGCACGGAACAGACCGTGGAACACATCCTCTCTGCCCTGCAACGCACGAACGCGGTGTTTGCTCCGGACCAACCGGGCGGCCGTGCCCTGGTGGCGAATGTGTATGCCCAGTTCAACCACAACACGGAGGCGTTCGAGAACGGACCCCACGTGGCCACCATCACGGTCGACCTGCTGAGCGCCGAAGAACGTTCGGGGACCATCGACGCCTACCTGGCCGAGTGGCGACGCCAGATCGGGGACCTGCCGGATGTCGTCAGCCTCACCCTCGGCGAACCCGGCTTCGGCCCCGGCGGCCGTCCCATCGAAGTCCGCCTCCGGGGTCGCGACCTGGACAGACTGAAGGCGGCCTCCGAGGATCTCCGGGCCTGGTTCGGACGCTTCCGCGGCGTCATCAACCTGGCCGATGACCTCCGGCCCGGGAAGCCCGAGGTGCGCCTGCGCCTGCGGCCGGAGGCACATGGGGTCGGCATCACCGCCCTCGATGTGGCTCGACAGTTGG
>JAFGRS010000469.1 GCA_016935045.1 Lentisphaeria bacterium
CCTCCAGTCCGAACCGAGTACGCGACGCCCCATCCCCTGGAGGGCGAAGCTCCTGCTGAGCCGGTTCTCGGATTGGACTGAGGCGTTACCGGACGTGGCTGCATGGCGCTGGGATTCCCGGGCTCCTGTGCTCTATTACGGGGGATGCGCGGTGATCCGCGGCGGTGGGCGCAGTGTGTCGCCCGATGTGCGGTGTTCCGTTTGGAGGAGGCGTTTGGCCATGCGTTACGCATTCATGAGTTTCTCCTGTCCGCAACTGGGCCTCGATGAGATGCTGTCCCTGGCCCGGTCCCTGGGCTATGACGGGATCGAGCCGCGTACAGCCAGCAGGCATGCCCACGGTCTCGAGTTGGCACTGGACGCCGCCGGCCGCCGCGCCGCCGCAGCACGGGCTGCCGAGGCCGGCATCGACCTGTGCTGCATCGCCACGTCCTGCGTCTACGCCAATCCCGAGACGCGAAAGGCCATGGTGGACGAGACCCTGCGCTACATCGACCTGGCCGCCGATGTGGGCGCGCCCTGCCTGCGCGTCTTCGGTGGCGCCATCCCGGCCGGCGTCTCCCGGGAGGCGGCCATCGAGGGCGTCGCCGGGGCCCTCGCCGGCGTGGCCGGCCATGCCGACGCGCGGGGCGTCCGCGTCTGCATGGAGACCCATGACCACTGGTGCGATCCGGCCGACGTCGCCGCGGTCATGACCCGGGTGAACCATCCCGCCATCCGGGTGAACTGGGACATCATGCACCCCGTCCGGGTCGCCAAGGCGACCATGGCAGAGGCATACCGCGTCCTGCGCCCCTGGATCGCCCACGTTCACTTCCACGACGGCGTGACGACCGAGGGGAAGCTCCGGATGGTGCCCATCGGCCAGGGCGACATCGACCACCGCACGGCGGTACGGCTGCTGCAGGGCGCCTCCTGGGATGGCTGTCTGAGCGGCGAGTGGATCGGCTGGGAGCCGCACGAGGTGCACCTCCCCCGCGAATTGGCCACCATGAGGAGTTATGAAGCCTGATACGGAAACGCCCAGTTCCGTCGCCGCCCGGAAGCCGTTGCCCCCGGGAACCACGCGGGTACCGGAACAACGGCATTCCGAACGGTTCTGCTGCGCCCTGATGCTCGGCGCCCTCGTCCTGGCCGGTCTTGGGGGATGCGTCGGGGGAGCCCCGCCGCAGCAGGGGTCCTTCTCATCTTCCCCTCCTCCTGACAGCGTGCCTGGCGCGGCGATCCTTCCCGGTACGGACCAACTCGGCCCCGCCGAGGAGGTCCTCCTGGCGGACTGGTACGTCAGCCGTTTCGAGCACAGCGGAGCCCCCGCCGATCTGTTCGCGCTGCGGCAGCGTCGCCGCGTTGCCGGCGAAGCCCTGGTGCAGGGCTGGCGGGAGGGATTGCTGCGCGCCTATGGTCCCGCCCTGCAGGCGCGGGGCAGCCTGCAGTTCCGTCTGTCCCCGGAGGGTCTGGCGGCCCTGGAGAAACCGGACGTAATCCGTTCCCAGATGCTGGCCCTGCGGGACGCCCTGGGCCAAGGCATCGCCCTCGGCACCGCCGACACGCTCCGGGACGCCTTCGCGAAGAACCCCGGCCTGCGCCCGTACCGACGCGACCTGGAATCCTGGCTGGAGCAACAGCCCGGACACCTGCCCTTCCCCAACGCCGCAAACGTGCCCGCGTTGAGGGAAGACGTGCGCCTGGCCATCGCCGCTGCCGAACAGAAAGCCCGACTGCTCCAGGCATTGCGGCAGTCGGAATCCCTGCAGCAGCAGGGCCTGGTGCCGGCGGCGATGGCCGCCATCGAGACGGCCCTCGATGCGGCTGGCGAGGGGGAGTTGCTGACGCTGATCGGGGACGCCGAAAGCGTGCCCACGCTTCGGGAGCGACTGGCCCGCATTCCGCGCGCCGCGGTGATCGGCAGGTGCCGTGCCATCGACGCTGGAGAACTGAGGATCGTGCGAGAGTGCATCGACGGACTGGAGAACGGTGCACGCAACTACCGGGACTGCGCCGCTGCCACGGCGGCCGCCGAAGGCCGCCTCTCCGAGTCCCTGGCCGAATGGCAGGCGGATGCGCGCTTCCAGGCCGCCTTGAATGAGCAGGGCCCCGCCATCGTCGAACTCGCCCGCCTGATTGCCCGCGCCCGGGGCCGCGTCTGGTCGCGACGTATCGAAGAACTGGTAGCCGAAAGAGCCTGGGTCGAGGCAGGGGAGTTCGCCGCGGACTGCCTCCGCATGGTCGGCGCCTCCGCTGACGATGGCTTGCTCTGCTACCGCTATGCCGACGCCCACCCACTGCCCGACGACCCGCTGCCGGTGACCTGCCTCGGGATCATCCGGAGTGAACTGGGCCTGCCCCTTGCCCCCGCCCTGCCGGCGGCCTTCGAGGAGTTGCTGGAGCTGTCGGATCGGGAGGCGGATATCGCCCTGCGTCAGGGCAGCGGGTTCGCCCTCTGCACTATCCTGATGCGACTCCGGGAACTGGCCGGAGACCATGCCGATGCCCGGGTCCTGGCCCCCCTCCTCGAACGGGCCCGTGCCCGCATCGAGCGTTCGGAGGTGTTTCTCCGGCGAACGGTCTTCTCCCGGAACATCACGGTGGAGGAGTTCTCCTCGTCCACGGCGGGTCTCGGCGCCACGTTCGCGAAGGATATCGATCTACACCTGCGGCGAGCCCGCGATACCTGCGGCTGCGGCGGGCACATCTCGGTCGTCACCCCGGACACCGCACTCGAACCCGGGGACTGCCGCCTGGCAGAGGGACGCATCGCGGCCTTCGACGCCGAGGAGACCAGCGAGCAGTCGACCATCCGCCACGCCACGCGCTGGGGCCCCGTGAGCCCCCGCGCGGCCGCGGATGGGACGACGGACGGCTACGTGCAGGAGCAGTTGGGCTATGCCATTCACGCCAAGACCGTCGAACGGGTGGCCCACATCCGCCTGGACCTGGAACTGGTCTGTGGCAAAACGCATACTCCCATCAGCGTCAACGATTTCCTGCGCAAGGCGTTCGTCCAGGAGAGTTTCCATCCCTTCGCGGATGTCCGGGTCCTGCGGACCCTCAGCGCGCCCCGACGCGAAGACCTGCACGCCGAGGAACCGGAACCCGAACTGCGCAACGATCGCGTCTGGACTGCCGGAGAGATGCTGGACTGGGCCCGCCGCCAGGCGCAGCATATCGTTGTGCTTGATACGCTGGCCGCCATCCTGCGCTATCCGCTGGAGGTGCGCGCCACCGCCGTCGCCATGAGCGAGGCCCGCCGCTGGGCCGAAGCCGCTGACGCCTGGGGCACGTGCCAGGCATATCTCGGTTCGGTGGGCCTGCCGGCCGCGGCTTGGCAGGAGGCCTTTGCCATGCCGGATACGGCCGGCGAACGTCTGCTCGAGGCCCTGGCCGGCATAGCCCGCCAGGATGCGGCCACGCGGGCCCTCGGCCCGGCAGTGGAAGGAGGCATGTGGGGTGCCGTGGCCGCACTGGTCCGGGAAAGCCGCAAACAACGCCTGAACTCCGCCGCGGAACGGTGACCGAGGCCCGGCACCCGGATGCGCCCCGAGGCAGTCCCGAGGGCGGACAGTGGCGTGAGGCAGAGGATCGAACGCCCTGGCGCGCCCTCGCGCGGGACGGAAAACAGGCTGACGCCGGGTCGGCGTGTGGAGTCGGCGGCCTGCCTGTCGCCGAGCGCCGGCAGGCAGGTCCTCGGCCGTCAAGAAAGCGGTTGGCCCACGGCGGAGAGCTGCCTGCGCAGGGCTTCGGCAGGCAGGCCTCCGGCGCCGGCATGCCGCGCCGGGGGTGGTGTCATCCGTTCCCCGCCGGATCCGGATATCTGAGGAGGTCGTACCGCCGGGCAGCCAGAGACGGAGAACGCCGCGCGCGCGATGCCCGGTTCTGGCCTGTGACGACACGAGGCTTGTCCATGCGAGCTCTGGCGCAGAAACGGCTCCTGCTCCGATCCGTGCCCGCCGGGGCGGGCATCGCACTGCTCTGCACGCCGTTGATCTTCGAGGAGACGCACCATCCCGCGCTGCGCATTCTGCAGCTCAGCGTGCTGCCATTCCTCTGCATCCTGCTCGTGCAGGCCGCCCTGGCCTGGACCCCCGACCGCCTGCGTTGCCCGCCGGCCCTGGCGCGGCTCGCGCCCCGCAGATTCTGGATCGAGGCCGTCCTCCTCGCCCTGGCGGCGGCGCTGTTCCGCATGGCGATGGATCCGGCCATCGCCCGCATGCTGCTCCTGACACCCGTGTCTTCGTGGGAGGCCTTTGCGCGCAAGGCGCCCTTCGCGGTGCTGGTCCAGCCTCTGTTCCTGGTGCTGGCAGTCTATGCTTTCACCCTGCGTCTGAGTTACTCCGAGACGCTGGCTTCAGCCACCGTGGTACTGGCTCACCAGACGGTCGTCCTGCTGCAATTCGCGGGGGCGGTATCCCTCGGGGCCCTGGCCTTCATCCTCGTGGTCGCGGGGATCGAGGGCCTGGTCCTGGCCTTTGCGTATCATCGCCATGGGTTGTGCGGCACGCTGCTTGTGGCCGCTCTCGTCCATGCCCGCCACGGGATCTATCTGCTGGTTGGCTGACCCCTCCCGGAGTTGGAAACGATGGCACACAGAAGCAGGCTTCCCATGACCCGAGCCGTCCGCGCCCTGCGCGAGGCAGGCATACCCTACGACGAGCACCCCTATGCCTATGTCGAAAAAGGCGGCACGGCCGCGGTCGCACAAGGCCTCGGAGTGGAGGAACACCACGTTGTCAAGACCCTTGTCTTCGAAGACGACCAAGGCACGGCTTTGCTCGTGCTCATGCATGGGGACCGCAGTGTTTCCACCAAGGAACTCGCCAGGGTAACCGGTGCCAAGCGGATTACCCCCGCAGCGCCGGAACGGGCGGAACGCGACACGGGCTACCGGGTGGGCGGCATTTCGCCCTTTGGCACCCGAATCACGCTGCCCGTGTGTGTCGAGGAGACCATCCTGCGCCTTCCCCGGATCTACATCAACGGCGGCCACCGCGGCTTCATCGTCGGCATGGACCCCTCCGGCCTGGCGGTGCTGCACCCCACGCCCGTTTGCGTCGGCCTGGCCGCCCGCCCGCAGTCCCCGGCATAGCCGGGATCCCACCACCGGGAGACTCTCCGCGGCATCGTCACGCGGTCCCGCGGCCGGCAGGCCCCATTGACCGTGCGCGGGCCGGAAAAACGTACACCCGCCCGGAACACCCGATGTGCGCCCGGGCGGGCGTATCACGGTACCGACGGACCGTTGCGGGGGTCGCTTACCCTGATCTATTCGTGGTTGTCGCGTGCATAGTCGAACTTAGCGCTGCGCGCAACTGGGGACCATGGACAATGGACCATGGACCATGGACCTCACGCCATGCGGGAAGCCACGGCCTTTGCGATGGCAATGGCCACACTGCTGGTGAGGAACGCGAGGAGTGCGCCCGTGA
>JAFGRS010000056.1 GCA_016935045.1 Lentisphaeria bacterium
AAGAACGTAGCGCTGCGCGCAACTGGGGACCATGGACCATGGACCTTGCAGCGCAATGAGATGTGCAGCATTTCCGAGACGTACACTTATGGGATCCTCACCTTCCCGAAGCGGATGTGTGTTCGGTGGGCGGCCGCCGTGCCGCTGTCCCAGACGGCATGGAACTCACCGGGAGCGTATTCGAGGAGCGTGGGGTAGGAGTTCTTGACGCCGGCGTCGTAGAAGGTCTTCTCCTCGCTCCACACGCCGCCCGGGGGTTTCGTCCTGTAGCGCAGCGCGTTGCGCCCGCCTTCGCGTTGCGGGGGGCCGTCGTTGTAGACGTAGACATGCGTACCGTCCGTGGCGCGGCCGAACCAGGCCTTTGCCTTGGCGTTGTACAAGTCGGGCTCCGGCTGCGCGGGACTCCAGGTGTGGCCGCCGTCGCGGCTGACGCTCGAATACGCCCGCGGCGGGTCGGTGGTCCGACTGTCGTCGTCGTAGTTTGCCGTGCGCATCACGATCTTGATCTCCCCGGACGCGTCGCCCGGTGCGATACAGCCCTCGTGGAGAAACACCCTGCCCTCCTGCGGCTGCGGAATGTACGCCTCCAGCTTCCACTCGAGGAGGCTTGTGCTGCTCAGGATGAAGTGGTCGCGCGTACCGAGCAGCGCGTCTTTCTGCATGGCGTTGCGGTGGGCGGGCAGAAGATAGACCTTCCGCCCCGCGATTTCGGAAGGATAGGGCTCCGAGCAGACGATGAGCGGCCCGTGATAGCCCACCATCGCCATCTCGACGGGAGTCCACGAGCGTCCGGCGTCCGCGCTGAAGGCGCCGACAAGCTCGGCGTCCGGGCTGTTCTGGCGGACGATGGGACAGCGCTGGGCGAAGCACCAGATGACGTCCTGGCCCGGCGGCGCGAAGAGGACCGGATTGGCGTAGCCGAACTGGATGGCGCCGTGCCGCTGCGTGTGGTCGAACAGCGGCGTCGGTTCCTCCCAGCTGTCGCCGTCATCCTTCGAGATGCTGACCCAGATCGAGCCCATGTCTTTCTTGCCGTTGATCATCGCGCCATAGGCGCAGACCAGGTGTTCGGGCCGGCGGCCGTTCGACAGGAGCCCCGTCGCCCGGACGATGTGCGGCTGCCATAGCTGCCATGCCTCCGGATGCTGTCTGACGTGACGAACGACGCGGACATCGGTCACGTCGCCTCGGTGGCCCGTTCCGGGTGCGGACGGTTCGCGGGGAAGGGCGGCGTCTGTCACTCGTTTCATTGCGCTTGGCTCTTTCCCGCGGCGGTTCGTTCCATGCCGTCTGCTCTGACCCTATTCCGAAGGCTTCCCGAATCGCAGGTGGGCCGGCAGGGCCGCCCGCCAGCCCGCTTCGAGCAGCCGACTCAGCTCGGCGACGGCGACGGCGTACGCTTCCCGGTACGCCACGTTGGTCATCTCCGCCCGGTCGGCGTGGTGGTCGTAGAGCTCGCGCGCCACGACTGCCTTCGTCTCCCACTCCAGCCACTCGACGTAGCGGTAGCGGTCCGTGCGGATCGTGCGGCCCGTGAAGTCCCCGTGTCCCCGGTGCCGGCTCGCGGTACGGTCACGCGGAAACTGGCTGAAGGCTGCCGTCTTCCAGGGCCGCTCCGGATCGTCGAGCAGCGGCATCAGGCTGATGCCTTCCAGGTCCCCGGGGATGGGCAGGCCGCACGCCTCCGCCAGGCTCGGGTAGACGTCCACGAACTCCACCAGAGCGCTCGTGGAACACCCCGGTCGGGTCTGCCCCGGCACGGCGAGGATCAGGGGCGCTCGAGTGGACCACTCGTAGTTGTTGCTCTTCGTCCACAGCCCCTGCTCTCCGAGATGAAAGCCGTGATCCCCCCACAGTGCCACCAGGGTGCGTTCCGTCAGACCCAGCCGGTCGATCTCCCGGAGCAGTCGCCCCACCAAGTCATCGACGAAACTGACGCAGGCGTAATAGCCGTGGCGCAGTTCCATGACCTTTTCCCGGGGGATCGGGCCGTGGTCGGGGATGTCGCGGTACCCCTCGACTTCGCGCCAACTGCGCAGCGCCAGTTCCGGGGCGTCCTGCGGGTGTTGCGAGGTCTCGGGCGGGGGTATGGTTGCGCGGTCATAAAGGCGCCAGTATTCCCTGGGTGCGCAGAAGGGGAGGTGAGGCTTGCGGAAACCGACCGCCAGGAAGAAGGGCCTCCCGTTCCGCGCCAGGGCGGGCAGAGCCGCGATCGCCTCGGTGCAGACGAGTTGATCGATGTACCGTCCCGAGATCCGGCCGGCCTCGGTGGCGTTCCGCTTGATCCCTGCGCCAGTCAGGTTCTCGGGGTTGACATACCGTCCTTCGGCCTCGAGGTTCGTGTCGTAGAGTGGCTCTTCGGACCATGAGGGGGGGTCTTTGGCCGGCCGGCCGGACCCGTGGTAGACCTTGCCGATGCTGCGCGTGTGGTACCCATGGCGTCTGAAGTGCTGCGGCAGCGTCACGGCGTCCGGCACCGCGTCGCGGAAGTGGGTGGCGAGGTCCCAGACCCGGATCGTGTCGGGACGCCGGCCCGTCAGCAGCGACAGGCGCGAGGGGGCGCACAGGGCTTCCTGGCAGTAGGCCCGTTCGAACACGATCCCGCGCCGAGCCAGACCGTCGATGTTCGGCGTGATCGCGGCCCGATCGCCGTAGCACCCCAGCAGCGGGCGTAGGTCGTCCACGGCGAGGAACAGCACGTTCGGCCGGTATGCAGGCCCTTTCATCGGCCAGGTTCCCCATTCGCATCCGGGGGCTGCCGGCCCGGTCCGGGGGATGCGACCGACAGCATGACCGCGGGATCGTCGGGCACCCCCACTTCGAAGCGACGCCGGTCCGAGAGGACGAAGCGGACGCTCGTCGCGTCCGCCTGAGCCACCGACTCGACGCCGAGCGCACTCCCGGGGCGGACAGACAGGAGCAGCGTCACGAAGCGCACGCCCCCCGGGCCGGACTTGACATGGCGGACCGTGGTTGCCGGCTTGGGCTGCTTCTCCAGGAAGTTCCAGCCCAGGACCGGCTCTTCCTTCCGGGCCGAGGCCATGCCAACGGTCAACCCGCTCGGGTCGAGGGGAGCGATGACCACGTTGCCGGACCCTGGGTCCCGGGTCGTCACGACCCCCCGGCTCTCCGCGCCTGCCGTACTGTCGACGTGCCAGCGGACCTCGTATCGGTGCGGCCGGCCGTCCCTGGCGACGAGATCGTCGGCCACGATCACCACGTCCGGGTGAAAAAAGAAGACCCGCCGGTGGTGCGTCGCGGGCTTCCCCCATCCCTCGTGGAAATTGCCGTCTCGGGCGTAGGGATAGGACTCCGAAGGTCCGGGCAGCCCGTAGGCGCCATCGTAGACCCCGGCGGCGCGATCCCAGCCCTCGCCGGTCTCGAAGGCGAAGTCGGTCAGTGGCGCCCGGGGCATGGAGCCTCCCGACTTGCCCCATCTGCGGCGCTGCGGCCGGTCGTCGACCAGCGCGGTGTTGTGGGCGAATGTGTCCATCGCCCACCTCGACAAGTCGCCGGCGCCGTAGTCGCCGTGGCCCGGATCCATGAGCAGCATGCGGTCGTAGGCCCACAGGACCAGGTTCAGCTTGTCCTGATGCGCATGGCCAAAGCCGATCGGGCCGACATCGAAACCGACATACACGGCATCGCGTTCCCATCCCGTGCGCATCGCGATGTAGCCGGCATGCGGCATCGCGACGGACCGGAAGGCCGGGGGGAAGCCGGAGTCGCCGTCGGAGGCGAACCACTGGAACACCCCGTTCTGGGGGTAGTACCTCAGGGCGTAGGTCAGCCTCTCCTTTGCATCGGTCGAGCCGCCGTCCTGGTACCGGGGCATCTGGCGGTCGGGCAAGGCGAGCGTTGCGTAGACCTCGAACAGGCGTTCGCAGCCCCTCGCCAGCTCCCGCGGCAGCGGATCGTCCCCTCGACCGACCGCCCGGGCGATGTCGACCATGCGCAGGTAGTTGTAGAAGAGCGTGTGGTACCCCGGCGACAACTCGACCCCCATACCGTCCGGAAGATACCCCTGTTCGAGATCCCTCTGGGCGGTCGTGAGGGCGTACTCGCGCCACTCGGAAGCAAGTTTCAGCTCGGGGAATGCGATCCCCGAGCTGTACAGCCCGATCATAGCGAAGGTGATCTTGTTGCCGGCCGGCCAGTGCGTCCGGCGGAGAAATTCACACTGCTCGATCAGCGACTTGAGGAAGACGACGATGTCATCCGCGGTCACCGCTTCCGAATGGGCCAGAACGTGGAAGGTGAGCGGCCAACTGCCACGCAGGCGGCACCCCCCCGTCAGACCTTCCCAGTAGAGGTTGGGGCGGCCGTCCGCCGGCGGAGGACACTGCTCGATGAACCCGCGCACGAGCCCGACCCATGTTCTGGCGATCTCGGGATCACGGTCCCGTGCCAGGTAGGCCCTGGCCAGATTGTCCAGCCAGTACATGCGGGCAAAGGTGCCCTGCGCGCCGTCACGCCACCAGTCGATCGTGTACCGGCCCGTCCAGCGGTCCCCCAGGACCTCGTGAGCCAACAGCTTCCGACCCCACACCGCCGCATCGGTCCGTTCCGAGTCGGTCAGGTCCAGATGCTCCGGGTCGGGGAGCCAGGTGCGAACCTGCCGCTGCCGGTAATACTCGGCCAGCGCCCGCCGGGCCGCGGCGTAGTCCGCCCCTTCCACGGCCGCTTTCACGGTTCGGAGCCCCTCGAACGCGAGGTCCAGGTGGTCCCGGAAGAACTCCCGGTCCGGCAGTCGCGAGTCGATCTCCATGCCCTCGGCCATGGTGGTCCAGACCGTCATTCCGATGAGTGCGGCCACGCCGGCTCGTGTCGGCACCCGGACCATCATGCCGTCCGTCCTCCTGCGCCAGGTCACGGTGCCGCCCCCCTCTCCAGGCGGAAGCGCACGAAGTCGATGCGCTCGTAGCGGTAGGAGTCGCCGCACTCGAACAGACAGCCCGCGTCGCCCCCATCCAGCGGCGCCAGACAGGAATAGGCCGCGGGACCCGGGTGGAGGACCCAGGCGTCGGGCCACGTCTCGCCGCCATCGTGACTGGCACGGACCGTCAGGCGTACCCGCTTCCTGTCGCTGCCGGGATGGGAAAACAACAGAAAACCGCGGCCTGGCTCCCCGGCCGGCTCGTGCCGCATGAGACTCCCCTGGCAGACGGGAGTGAGCAACTCCTCGTGGTAGCGCAGCGGCGTCCACGTCAAGCCCTGGTCGGAGCTGTACGTGAGCGTGAAACGCCGGCGCTCCTTGCCGATGGCGGGGCGTCCGGCCCGGACGAGGCGCCCGTCGGCCAACTCGGCGAGCTGGGCTTCGCTCGATCCCGCGGGAACCACCCCGCCCACCCGCCAGGTCGCGCCGTGGTCGTCGCTGACAATGTCCCGGCCGATCGCGGGCACGAGCAGACGACCCGCCGCGGGGCCCGAACGCAACTGGATGCCCACGCCCGGCCCCGTGGCATCCCACCGAGTGTCGGGAGACTGCACGTCGGGGCTGACGTCCCGCGCCGGCTCCCAGGTCTGGCCGTCGTCATCGCTGTGGGTCACCCAGACCGTGCGCCGGGCGGAAAGGGTCCCGGCACGAATCGAGGGACCGTCCGCGGCCCCGGGATTGTGGCACAGGAACAGCCAGAGCCGCCCGTTGTCGCGATCCGCCACAGCCGTTGGATTGCCGCAGGTGTTCCCGCCGTCGTCCCAGATGACCCGCGCCTCGCCCCAGCTTCTCCCGCCGTCCTCGGAACGCTTGACCAACACGTCGATGTCGCCATGGTCCGCGGCGCTGTTCCTGCGGCCCTCGCAGAACGCCAGGAGCGCCCCGCCCGGGGTCGGCAGCAGGGCCGGGATCCGGTAGCTGTGGCAGCCGTCCTCACCGGAGACGAAGACGGGGGTCCGCAGCACGATGCGGAGATCGGACGTGTCCCCCGCGATGCCTGCCAGGACGCCGTACAAGGCCAACAACAGCCCTGCCGGTCGCCGCGGATTCGCGTCCAGCTTCATCGATCGGGCTCCTCACTCGCTTCGGGCGGGGACCCGAGGCCCCGCGGACGGTGCGGCGTCCGTGCCGCTACGGTCCCGGCAGGGCTCCGCGCCAGCCCGCATCGGCCATCGCCGTCAACTCCCGGATCCGTGCCGCGCTCGCCGGCAGTCCGGCGATGTTGACGGTTTCCCCGGGGTCCGTGTCGTGATCGTACAGCTCCAGGCCCACCACCTCCCCTCCCCCCACCTTCTTCCACTGGGTGAACCGGTACCGGGGCGTACGCATCGAGTACCCCATCAGCCGGCCGAATTCCTCCGTCGAGCGCGGGTACTGGCTGAAGGCCGCCCGTTTCCACGCTCGGTCGGGGGCATGAAGGAGAGGCACGAAGCTCGTCCCCTCGAGGTGCGCCGGCAGGGGCAGCCCGCACAACTCCGCGAGGCTCGGGTAGATGTCCACGAACTCGACCAGGGCAGCGGTTCGCTGTCCGGCGCCGCGCCGGCCGGGGATGGACACGATGAGCGGGGCGTTGGTGTCGGTCTCGAAGTTCGTGTGTTTGCACCACTCGCCGTGCTCGCCCAGCTTCCAGCCGTGGTCGCCCCAGAGCACGATCACCGTGGTGTCGCGCAGTCCGAGTCGGCCCAGGGCGTCGACCACGCGCCCGATCTGGGCGTCGACGTAGGACACACAGGCGCAGTAGTGGTGCACGGCCTGGCGGGCGAGTTCGTCGCTCAACGGGCCGGTGTCCGGGATCCCGTGGTAGCCGCGCAGCTCGACCCAGTTGGACAGCGCGCAGGCCGGCACGTCCCGCGGCGGGAGAGGGTTCGGCGCCAACGGGATGCGTTCCGGCGCATAGAGGGCGTGGTACCGTCTCGGCACGGTGAAGGGCAGATGCGGCTTGTGGAAGCCGACCGCCAGGAAGAACGGTTGGCCCCGTTCCCGCATCTCCCCCAGCGCCTCCACGGCAAGGTTCGCCAGTCGGCCGTCCTCCATGTAGTCGTCGGGCACGTCGGGTGATTCCCAAGGCAGCGCCTTCGCCTTCCGCCTTCCCGCCGCGGCCGCTTCCGCCGCGGCCGTGCGCATCCACGCGACGCCCTCGGGCGTGAAAAAGTCCCCCGCGTGGTCGACCGGGATCTCCGGACCGATGCCCCGGCTCTGCCACGGCACACTCCAGGACGCCGGATCGTTCAGCCCGCGATGGAAGATCTTCCCCATCCCGCGGACAAGGTAGCCGTGCTGACGGAAAAGCTGCGGCAGCGTCACGACAGCGGGCAGGGCGGCACGAAAGTGGGTCTTCAGGTCGGTGACCCCTGTGGTGTCGGGCCGGCAACCCGTCAACAGAGAAGCGCGCGAGGGGTTGCAGACCGCCTGCTGGCAGTAGGCACGCGTGAAGACGAACCCCGTCGCGGCCAGGCGGTCCAGGTTCGGGGTGCTCATCCACGTCTGTCCGTAGCAGCCCATCTGCGACCGCAGATCGTCGACGGCCAGGAAGAGGACGTTCCAAGGCGGCGGCGCTGTCTCGACCGATTCCCCCGGAGATGGGCACGCCGCGGCGGCAAGGACCGTCGCCATCAGGCGCAGAAAACCCGATCGGGAGAGGCGGGACTCGCTGCCAAGCTGCCGGACAACCGTCTTCAAGATGGCCTCCCGCACGGTCGGCTCCGGCGGGCGCGACCCCGGGCCACTTCCCTCGGCCCCGAAGTCCCCCTGGCGGGTTCCGCCGCGCTTCTGCCGGCGTCGTGCCCGGCGTTCCCCGCAAACAGCCGGTCGAAGTGGGGGCTGAGGTGCAGCCGCATCGCCTCGCGGAAAGCCGCCGGGGTGCCGTCTCGCAATACCCCGACCAGATCTGCGTGCCCCACCGGCCCGGGCCGGGGAGGCACGACCGCGAAACACCGGAAAAACGGCCTCAGCAACGCCTGAAAGCGGGCAAGGGTCCGGTTCCGCGAGATCCGGTACAACGCGGTGTGGAACCCGATCTCCGCCTCCAGACGCGCCGCTGGCGAAGGCGCGCTCCGCTCCCGCTCCACCATCGCCGCCAGCTCGCCAAGGGCCTCGTCCGTCTTGCGCTCGAACAGCAGGTCCGCCATGCCCATCTCCAGGACCAGGCGCATCTCGAGCAGGTCGCGAGCCGTGTCCGGGGCGAGAAAGGCCGGATCCATGACCCGTTCCAGACCCTCGAAAAGATCCGGATGGGAGAAAACCAGCCCCCGACGCCTGCGGGACGTGAGCAGACCCAGCATCCGCAGACGGCTGAGCGCCTCCCGCACCACGGGACGACTGATGCCGAGCTGGGCCGCAAGTGCCTTCTCGCCCGGCAGCAAATCCCCCGGCCGGAGCGCGTTGGCCCGAATCGCCTCGAGCAGATGACGCTCGACCGCGTCGGTCAGGTTCGTCGTCTCGAGCGGGGCCATGTCCATGGGCTGCCTGGGCGCCTCTTTTGTCATTATGTATGATATAACGCGCGGGTGGCTTCTGTCAACACAGCGGCTCGAGGGAATGGTAAGGGCCCGCGCGGGAATAACTTCCCACTTTGCTGCAGGCGATCCCGGTTCCTGGCAAGGCGCGAGCGCAGCGGGCATACCCGCAGTGGTACGTCCCGAGCGAGCAACGCCGCCA
>JAFGRS010000470.1 GCA_016935045.1 Lentisphaeria bacterium
ACGCCCGAGGAGCCGCTCGGCCGGATGAAGTTGCCGGGTGATGCGAAGGACCACCTCACCCGTGTCCGCCCGCCGCCGTTCGAGCGTCGGGTGGGGCAGCATCTCGACATCCAGAGCACGGTCCACGTCATAGCGTGGCGCTTTCCGGCGCCTGGGAGATGCGCTCTTGGGGTAGAACGGGAGAAAGTCCGCCAGAAACCCCATGCCTGCCGTCACCATTCGTTGTGCGCGGTTTCGCCGAGTCCGGCGGCTGTGCCCATCCGCCTACCCGATAACAGCAATATAGCACACCTCCTGCCTCACCCCCTGCCTGGGTTCACTCTCGTTTTCCTCCTATGCAGGTGTTCTGAACAGACGTGTAGGGACGCCTGAGGCTGAAGTGCGTTGCCCACCCGGCTCCGGGCGGGTTCGCGGTACTCCTTCGGCATGACCACGACACAGCGCCTGGGGCAGCCGGCGAGCGCGGGCCCCGGGGAGATATCGAGACGGCTGGACGGACTCGCCGCGGCCACGGTACGCATCGCTGTACGCCAGCTTCAGCCCGCCGTGCAGGTGCGGCCGGTTTGACCGGCCCAAGCGAAGCGCCCAACAAGCCCCCGGCTCAGCCGGGGCTACGTGACTGCTTTGGTAGCATTGGACCGCCCCCCCTGACCGCGGCGCACCCCGGAGGCACGGCTGTCCGGAAAACGGTGGTGCGGCGCCACCCCGGGGGGTGCGTTTTCCGGCCGGGGATGTGCTGCCGGCTGTCCGGAAAACGGTGGTGCGGCGCCACCCCGGGGGGTGCGTTTTCCGGCCGGGGATGTGCCGCCGGCTGTCCGGAAAACGGTGATGCGGCGCCACCCCGGGGGGTGCGTTTTCCGGCCGGGGGATGTGCCGCCGGCTGTCCGGAAAACGGTGGTGCGGCGCCATCCCGGGGGGTGCGTTTTCCGGCCGGGGGATGTGCCGCCGGCTGTCCGGAAAACGGTGGTGCGGCGCCATCCCGCGGAAGAGGCCGGAGTTGGTGGTTCATGCCTCCGCGGTGCGCGGGGCCCGGCTGCCGGGTCCTGGCGAAGGCGACTCCGGCGGCAGTGGCAGGTCCCCTGCGCGGACTCCAAGTCCCGGAACGTCCGGCATCAGCGCCGGGAGGCACGGGCGTCCGCCTGCCTGCCGCTGTTCGCACTCCGTTTCCTGTTCACCACGAAGGACCTGGCGCGGCCGTCGGCCGCAACCAAAGAGTCGCTCGCAGTGGCTGCGTGCGGTGCTGGGGAGTACGTTGGCGTCCATCCTCCCCTCACCATCGCGCAAAGAAGGGGACGGACGCCGTGGAAAAGCTGCTCGAACGGTGTGCGGGCAGGATCGTCGGTGCAATCGGTGGCTGGGATCGCCTTGGGGCGCCGGCGGGAGGATCGCGGCGATGGTATGGTTGACGGCTGGATTGCGCACCGTCGGGTGCGCCGAACGGAGGCATGTCCCATGGTATCTTCCCTCGAATTCAAGCCGGACTTCGAACTGGCCCGGCGGCGCTGGCTGGCGTTCTGGGAACAGGAGATCATCGACCGGCCCTGTTGCGTGATCACAGCGCCGAAGGACCCCTCCAGGCGCATGCCGCCGCGGCCCCCGTACATGGCCGGTGCGCGGGAAGACTTCGGCCCCATCGTGACCGGGATACTCGAGAACGCGGCCGCGACCTGGTGGGGCGGAGAAGCCGTGCCCAACTACAGCCCCAGCTTCGGCCCGGACATGATGGCCGCCTGGCTGGGAGCGGACCTGGAGTTCGAGGCCAGGCAGTATGGCACCAGCTGGGTCGTGCCCAGCATCGAAGACTGGGAACGGGACCTGCCCCTGCGGCTGGACGCCGACAATCCCTGGTGGCGCCGCATGCTCGACTTCTGCGCTGCCCTGGCCGCCGGTTTCGAGGGCAGAATGCTGGTGGCGCATCTCGATCTGCACAGCAACATGGATCTTCTCTCGGCCATGCGCGGTCCGGCACGACTCTGCATGGACATGATGGACATGCCGGAGACCATCGACCGGGCCATGCGCCAGGCGATGGACCTGTACCCGGTCATCTACGAGGGGCTCTACCAGGCGGGCGCCATGGGGCGCTATGGCACTGCGGGATGGGTGCCGGCATACCATCCCGACAAGACCAACACCATCCAGTGCGACTTCGCGGCGCTGATCGGGCCGCACCACTTCCGCCGCTTCGCTATGCCCGCCCTGGAGGCGGAAGCCGCATACCTGAAGCATACCGTGTACCACTACGACGGACCGGAATGCCTGATCCACCTCGACGACATCTGCTCCATCCCCGGCCTGGACTGCATCCAGTGGACCACCGGGGCCCGCAACAAGGGTTTCATGGAGTGGATGGATCTGCTGAAGACGATCCAGAGCAAGGGGGTGAGCCTCTGGGTCCCCTGCGATGTCAACTCCATCAAGGTGTATCACCGCGAACTCAAGCCGAACATGGTGTTCTACGTCTGTCATGCCGCCAGCCCGGCCAAGGGAGAGGAGGTCCTGCGCTGGCTGGAGGCGAACACCTGACGCGGCGTGGGCGGCTGCTGAGCCGTTTCCCGATCTCTGCGCGGGTGGAGTGAGGGACACCCTCGGTCGTCTGCCCGGACCTGCACGGAGCGGTTTTCGGCGCTACGTTGTCAACCAACATCCCGGTTGACCGGGGACAGGCTGCCGCCGGGGCATGGCGGCACGACGGAGAACATCGCGATGGGCTGGGGGCGAACAGGATGGACAGCTCTGGTCCTGGCCGTGGGGCTCGCCCATCCGTGCCCGCAGGCCGCCGCAGAGGAGCCCACCATGGGAAACGCCACCCGGGCGATCCAGTTCCCCGCGGATTTCTTCCCGATCCTGCCCTGGGGGCGCGGGCCCGACGCGACGTCCGCAGCGGACCCGGTTCAGGGGCTGCCAAGCATGGCCGAGTGCGGATTCACCCTGGCCGGTTTCGTCGCGGCCGATCTCCTGCCCCTGTGCGAGCAGAACGGTCTCCGGGCCATCGTCCATCCCGGTGGGGCGGGGATTCCGAGGGATCAGTGGAGCACTCTGCCTGCCGACCGGATCGAGGCCCGGATCCGGGCCATGATCGAGACCATCGGTGACAGCCCCGCACTCCTGGGCTACTACCTCGTCGACGAGCCCGGGGCCACCAAGTTCCCCGGCCTTGGCGTCGCCGTGGCAACCGTCCGCAGGTTCGCTCCCGGGAAACTCGCCTACATCAACCTGTTCCCGGGCTATGCCACCATCGGCGCCCCGGACAAGTCCCAACTCGAGGCCGCAAGCTTCACGGAGTACCTCGAACGCTACGTGGCCGAGGTGCGCCCCCAGTTCATCAGCTACGACGACTACATGGTCCAGTACTCCCAGGATATGCGGGATCCGCGACGCGCGGCCGTGTATTTCAACGATCTGCTGGAGGTGCGCCGGGTTGCTCTGAAGCATGGCCTGCCTTTCTGGAACATCTGTTCCTCCAATCAGATCCGGCCCTTCACCACGATCCCCTCCCCGGCCAATCTCCTCTTCCAGGCCTACACCACCCTCGCTGCCGGCGGCCGCGGGTTGAGCTGGTACCGGTACTACGTCGGAGGATACGACTACGCCCCCATCGACAAGGCCGGGCGCCGGACCCCGACCTGGGGCTACCTGCGCCTGGTCAACCGCCAGGTCCGTGTCCTCGGTCCCGCCATGCATGGCCTCACGTCCACGGGAGTCTTCTTCACCGCACCCCCACCCCTGCCGGACCTCCCTCTCCTCCCGGGCAGCGTGCTGCGGGAGGTGTACTCCGCCGTCTCCGGACAGGATGGCGCCCGTGCGGAAGACGGGCGCCGTTCCCCCGACAGCCCCCCCGTCATGGTCGGGGAGTTCGTGGACGCGCATGGGGGTGCCTACGCGATGGTCGTCAACCTCACCATGGAGACCTCGGCGCGGATCCTGCCGGTCACCGTCCAGGACCACTCCCTGGAGCAGGCCTCGGCGGAGAACGGAGAGTGGCTCCCCGTCGACCGGGAGAAGGGCATCTGGCTTGTCGCGGGACAGGGAGTGCTGCTGAGAGCCCGATAGCCCGACGGCCCGGGCCGCCATCCTCCCTCGCTGCCCCTCCCCGATCAGGAAGCCGGGAACGAGGGCCAGGCGCCGCCGATGCGTCCGCGATGGTAATGCACCTGGCCCGTTTCCACCGCCGCCCGAAGAGCATCCACTCCCAACCGGCAGAGCCCGCCATCGAACTCCAGAACGCATGTGCCCACCTGCGGCGCCGGCAACACCTGGCAGATGAACCGCGCCTGTGCGAGCATCTCGTGCCATTCCCGTCCCAGCACGGAGGCATCGGGAGGCGAACCGTCGAAATCCAGGATGTCAAGCTCCGCCTGGGAGTAGCGCGACGCCCGGCGGACCTCCTGCAACAGCGACGTCGGGTTGAAACCGGGGTCCTTGGCGCACGCTGCCCAGACAAGATACCCAAGCGGCTGCAGGCTCTGGTGGCAGCACATCAGGTCGACCCAGTCGCGCGGTTCGAGCCGACCTGCCATCGCCAGTACCTTGTTCGTCGCCAAGTCAAACGGATGCAGCACGAGCCCCAGTTCGCGGTCCTCGAGAAGGGGAAAGAAACGGTAGGCGCTGTCGTGCGACCATTGAATCAGCGTCTCGTCATCAGCGCACGAAACCAGCGCTTCTGTGAAACCGGGGGCCTCGCGCAGAAACCGGAGGCCGTAACCGGCCGACGCAAGCAAGGCACGGTCCGCAGCCAGAGTCGCTGCCAGGGCCTCGATGGTGTCGTGAAACAGGTCGATATCCCGTGATCGGCGACGTGCCTGGAGCGCCGTGTTGAGCGCTACTCCGCCAGCAACGTAGCTCTCCTGCGCCTTCCGCAGCGGAGCTAGGAGACGGCAAATGCTTCGTTGGAGTGCTGTAAGAGCCATTCCCGGAGCCTGCGTGCTGACTCGTATACGGACCTTGGACCATAGCGCTCGATACAATCAAGGGTGTAGAGCTGCGCATCCCGAGTGGTGGGCACAACGCCATCCGCCAGAAACCACAGGCAATCCCGCCTGTGCCCGCGAAGCAGCTCGAGGTATTCTCTGGAGAGGTCCATGGCACGCGTAGAGTAGCCCCACCGGACAGGCAAAACAAGCCGAAAAGCAGCCTCCGCGGCAGGCAGCGTGCTTCCGGGCCGGCAACGGCACAATCCGCCAACGGCAAGGGGGACACGTCCCATCAGGGAGCAGCCGCGGCGCCATGTCGCTCGACGATCACGGACCGGCGCGAGTCGAACACCAGGACCCCATCCTGGAGAACCGTCGTGTAGATGCCGTCCAGCCTGCCGTCGGACGGCGCCAGGGGCGCCTCCCCCGCGAGGTACGTCCCCGTCTCCGCCAACAGGGGCGCCAGGACCCGGACCAGGCCATCGGGGCGGTCGGCCAGACCGCCCAGGTGCACCGTCCACCCGTCCCCGACCCGACGCACCAGGGGACGCAGCCGCTCGGCGGCCAGGACCGCCGTGATCGTCGCCTCCCCGGCGGCCCCGGTATGCCCTGCCACCCTCCACCGCAGCCGGTGCAGGGCCATCCCCAGTTCCCGCGTGTCGGTGCTGCTCCCATGCTGCGCGGGGACCCAGGTCTTCAGGTGGAATTCGAGTCGGGCCAGGGGGCTGTCCCCGACTGCCTCGGGGGAGACGGCGAAGGTGTAGGTATGGGAGCCGGCGCGATCCAACCGGCCCACCTCGATACCGTTGACCAGGACGCAGTTGGCCTCGTCACCCAGGGAAGCCGCTGCCAGGTGGGCGTCGAGCTCCAGGGCGTATGCCCGGCCCGGCTGCACTGGCAGACGGATGCCGGGATTCGCGCCGCTCCAGCGCTTGCGGGCGTCGGGTTCGCCTGGCCATTCGGAACCCCGTTCGCGGTGGGACCAGTCGCCGAAGAGCCATGCATCGTCGGCCTCGGTCCCCAGGTGCAGCTCCCAGGCCGCCGGGGCCTCCGTCGTCAGGCGGTGCTCGAACAGATCCGAAGTCGGCAAGGCGGCCGCCAGCAGACCACGGCGCCAGGAGGCAAGGTCATCCAACCGGCTCGCAACGGTCTCGCCGCTCCGCGTCGCCACCACCAGGACACCCCCGCCGCGAACCCAGCGCCGGATCGCCGCCGCGGCCCCCTCGTCAAGCACCTCGGATTCCACCAGCAGCAGGAAACGCCGCCCCCGCAGCACCCCGTCCACAACGCTCCGGCGGGTCACCATGTCGTAGTCGACCAGATCGCGCAGCTCCCGCGCGTGGGCGTACATCCGCGGTAAGGCCTCCGCGTTCACGCTCCACGTCTCCCGGGAAACGTACAGGGCGGCCTCGATGCGAGGCTGCCGAGGCGCAAGAAGGCCGGCATGCAGGCGGAACGCGGTGAGCGCCGCCCGGGACTGCAGCACATTGGGGCTGTAGTAATGCAGCTGCCGGACCCCGGAGGCCGTGGCGTTGTAGATGCGCGCGACCACTCCGTCAGGATCGACCTGCCCGGCGGGTTCGAATCCCGCAAACGTGCCGTACAGCCGGGTGGCGGTGGCCACCTCGCGCGTCACCGTGAAGTTGGCCGCGTAGGCGCTCGCCTCGTTGGTGATGCGGATGCCGGCGCCGTAGGGCGCGATGGCCTTGGCCTGGGCCGTGAAGTCCGCCCCCAGGGATGGGGTGCCGTTGCCGCCGGTGCACAGGTAGATCGGGGTGTCGGGGAAGTGTCGACGGGCAGTCTCCACCCAGAAGACCGACCACGCTTCCATGGCTTCCTGGTACCATTCGGCCATATCGGCGCGGGCACGGTCGGAGGGCGCGTCCCCCGGCAGGAACGGCTGCACATCCTCGAAGGAGTCATGGCGCGTTCCCCAGGCCCTGTTCAGGCGCCAGAGCCAGCGGTACTGCCGCCGCATGGCGGCACGGAAGGCGGCCTGGGCGTGGGTGTCGGCGGCCCACCAGCCGCCATGGTTGTGGTATGTCCCGGTCAGACGAGCCGTCCAGCCATCCTCCGGGCCCGCGGGATAGATGCTCTCCCCGTAGATCCCGGTCACCCCGAGAAGCACCGACTCGATGACGCCCGTGTCCCGGTACCGGCGGGCGAATTCCCCGAGAAAGCGGTCCACGCCGGGACGCAACGCCGGGTTGAAGATCGACTGAACCTTGCTGTCAAGACCGTGCTCGAGACAGCGGAACGTATGGCAGCGGTCGCTGTTCTGAAACCAGAGAGGCGTCGCGTAGGCCGGCCCGGCGATGAGGAACGGCACCCACTTCAGGTCGTGCTGCCGCAGGATCGCCACCTGGCGGTCCCACTTCGACCAGTCCCATTCCCCCTCGCGGTCCGGCTCGACCCCGGCCCAGTCAACGTAGCTCTCCACGCTGCTCACCGAGAGAGCCCGATAGATCGCCGCGTCCACGGCGCCGGCATCGTTGCCGAAGGTCAGCTCCATGCCGGCAGGGCGCTCCGTGCGCAGGGCCTCGAGCGATGCCGCGTCCATCCCCGCTTCGGACTCCGGATCGGCCTCCCGCAGCGGACGCACCCGGATGGACGCTACGGCCAGACCCCGGGCACAGAACCGGAAGTCGGAACCGTGATTCTGGCCGTGCCCGAGGCGCGCTGCGGGCAGACGGAACCGCAGCGCCCGCCAGCCCCCGCCGCCGACAAGAACCGCTGTCCCCTCCGCCTGCGTGTACTGCGTGCCGATGTTGGGCTCCGCCGCCGCCCTGTCGTACTGCACGGAAACCCGGTTGAAGTCGTCGTCGGCCACTTCCGCCGTGACCAGAAGGTCCAGTGGCGCGGCCGCTTCGTAGCGGGGATCGTCGACGCGCACGTAGAAGTAGAGGCTCTCGGGAATCCCCCGCTGCACCACCCGCCCGGCGACACGCTCCGGCCGGTTCACGCCGTCGCCGCCAGACGGCACCCGGAGGCCGGACGACGCCTCGGGGCGGGAGAAATCCAGCACCAGCTCCGGCAGTTCCGCGGCCCCAACACCCATCCCGCTCAAGCCACACACCATCGCCACCATCCGAAACCACCGTCGCATCATCGACCTTTCCCTCACTGCCGCACCGTGCCGGGAACGCCCCGCGACCGCCGCGGCCAAGCCGTCACCCGGAGAAGCGGCGCACCGACGCGGCAGGCCCCGCGCCCGATGAATAGAAGGTAAGCCGCAACAGGGTCCCGCACAAGACCCGACGAGGGCGGAGGAGGGCACTTTCAGAATTACGACGCCCTCCCCGCGCCCGGAAAACGAGGGTCTCGACGTCCACAGGTGGGGGCGTTTTCCGGACATCCCGGCCGCCCCCCCCC
>JAFGRS010000471.1 GCA_016935045.1 Lentisphaeria bacterium
ACATACCTTAGGGTATGCGCCCTCCTCGTGCCTTGCGGATGACCATGCGGCGCCGCGCCAAAATGTGAAGTTATTTCCGTGCGGACCTTAGATAGAAGAACAGACTGATGGCCAGGCCCACCGCCGCGATCGGCCAGAACGCGGTGTCGGGCCGCACCTTCCGCAAGGCATCCACGGCGAGTCCCAGCACCGGCGCGCAGAGCATCGTGGCGACGCTCTTGGCCTGGCTCTCGATGGAGAGCACGGTGGCGCCCTGCTGTTCCGGACTGACGGCGTCGAAGCGGCTGATGTGCAGGGGCCGCCACAGATTCTGCAGGAACTCCAGAACCAGGAAGCAGGCGACGATGCCGAGGTGGACGCCGAAGGCTGCCGTCGGCAGCATGACGGCGAAGACGACCACGGCCAGGAGCCACATGCAGTGGGCGGCGCGGTTCTCTGCCGCGGCGTCCGTGCCGGTGGCCGGGGCCTCGGCCCTGCCCTCGAACCGGCGCACAAAGCGGTGCGCGTTCCGGCTGGCCGTGGCTGCCAGGATCGCCAGGGCGGCGTATACGGGCAGGACCAGCACGGCCGCACGCTGCTCTTCCCTCAGCCCCGCGAGCAGGACGGACCCCGCGGCCAGCCCTATGGCCATCTGCTTGAGAACGGGCTGGACATAGTCCTTCGAAGCCGTGTAGACCCCCTCGTACCCCATGGATTCCAGCACCAGCCGCCGCAGAGGACGGTGGCGCCAGGCCGACAGCAGGGCGTCCCGCAGGAGGACGCCCGCGCGTCCGAGGCCGCCGCCGGCGTGGGGCGTGCCATCCAGTTCCTGGGGGTAGCCCAGGAAGTTCACGATCCCGAGCAGGTACGGGATCGCGCACGCGGTGAAGACGTACGAGTAGGAACCGGTCAGGAAAACGAAGGCCGTTGCCAGGGCAACCGACACCACCGTCCCGATCTTGCTCCATGAGCGCGTGTAGCCGTACACCTTCGTGCGCTCGGAGGTGCGGTTCTGCGAACGCAGCCACGCGAAGATCATGGCCTTGTGGGTCCCGGTTCGGAACGACTCCCCGATGGCGAACAGGAACATGCCGGCAAACAGCAGAACCGTCCCCGGCGACCCGGTTGGGCCTCCGGCCGACGTGGCAAAGCCGAAGACAAGGAAGCTGACCACGTAGGCCACAAAGGAGAGAATCATCGACCGGCGGCGCCCCCAGACGTCCGCCACCACTCCCGTCGGCACCTCGAGAACGTTCACCGATATCTCACGGAAGGCGACCAGGAGCCCAATGAGAAAGAAGGACCAGCCCCTCTGCCGCAGGGCAAGGACGAAGAAGGGCTCGAAATAGCGTTGATTCTTGAGGAAACCGTACAGGCAGAAACGCCATAGCATCGCACACACTCCCGGCCCTGTGACCGCGCGCACGGCATCCCGCAGGTGTTCTCTCGGGTCAGCGCTGTGCCGTGATACCCCGGGGGCGTTTCCGAAATGCACCTTGCGGCTCACGCGCCCTTCCGAGGCAATCCGGCAACGCGGGGAAGCCTGGGCCGCCGTCTCTCGTCTGGATTCATCGTGCCCATGGGTACTATGCATCAGGAGTGTCGCGAGTGCTCCGGAGCCGGACGCGGGGGGGCGCTTTTCGCGACCGGCGCCCGGTTTCCCGCCACCATTGCCCTGGCGGCGGTGGGGCGATGATTCGAGGGCTGCGATCTCCCGCCGAGCCTTGCGAGGTCGGGAGCATTGGCTTGTTGGCTTCTGTCTTCGTTTCTGTTCTCGTCTCGGGCGGCGCGCGGTCCCCTACGTCCCCGATGTCCCCGGCGTCTCCTTGTCCCCTGCCTTCTCCCGCGCGCCGCCTCTTTCGGCAGGGTACGGAGAAGACATGGGGGACACAGGCGACCAGGGAACGGCGGCGCGCGGAGACACCTGGCCCATCATCATCTGTTCCGAGCCCAAGACGGGCGCAAGAGCGCCGGCGTGCCTCCCCTCCTCTTTTCCCTTCATCGGCACTCCACCGGGACGGGTCCGTCGGCGGCGTAGGAGCTTACGGCTCCGCGGAGCGTCGCCCTCCAGGGGAACCGGCTCCGGGTTGTCTGAGCGGTTCCTGACAGTAGTTCGGAGCGACTTGCGTCGGATGGGGTCGGCACTTAAGTTTCCGCAGCGGGAGTTTCGCTCTCCCGTCTGAGCCGGCCAGGCAGCCCTCCGTCCCCTCGAGAAGCTGCGGCGGATGCGTGTCCCGGGTTTGACGGAGGGAGCACGTCTCTGTCCCGGCGGCCAGAGCAAAGGAGTTCGATTCATGAGACTGTGGCAGAGGATGTGGTGTTGCGTTTTCCTGTGGGCATTGGCTGGGTGTTGCCTGGCTCCCGGGTGGTGCGGGGAGGAGCCGGTTTCCCTGTTTGACGGGGAGACATTGGCGGGCTGGACCAGGGCCAACGGTCAGCCCGTGAGCGGGGGTTGGGTGGTGGAAGAGGGCCTCCTGCAGCGGAAGTCGAAGGCCGGCGACCTGTTCACGGCCAGGGAGTACGCCGACTTCACCTTCGAGATCGAGTGGAAGGTGGCCGTCAAGGGGAACTCCGGCATCAAGTACCGTTTCACCCGCTACGAAGGCATGCAGAACGGCCCCGAATACCAACTTCTCGACGACGATGGACACCCCGATGCCAAGGCGGGCGAAGGCGACCGCCGCACGGCTTGCCTCTATGACATCCTCAAGGCCGATACCGCCGACGTTGTGCGACCGGCCGGGGAATGGAACACGACCCGCATCGTGGCCCGAGGCTCGGTCGTCGAGCACTGGCTCAACGGCAAGATGGTCCTGCGCTACGATGCCGACACCGATGCCTTCCGCGAGGCCGTGCAGCGCAGCAAGTTCAGCAAGGTGCCGGACTATGGCGCCAAACGCTCCGGCCGGATCATGCTTCAGGATCATGGCGACCCGGTCTGGTTCCGCAACATCCGCATCACGGAACACCCGCGGGACCCCTAGCGGCGCTTCATAAGCGCCGGTACTACACAGATGAGGCAAATTCGAAGGATGTGTGGAGAAAGAGCATCAGGCAGCCTTGA
>JAFGRS010000472.1 GCA_016935045.1 Lentisphaeria bacterium
GCCCATTGGTGTTCATTCGTGTCCATTCGTGGTTCATGAATAGATCAGGCTAAGGATGGCTGATACCCTCCGTATGCCAGACCTGGAGCGGCCGCGTCTCGCGGCCATCGTCCATGCGACCCTGGAGCGGCCGCGTCTCGCGGCCACTGCCCACGAGGCCGTGGGTCGACGATCCGGGAGAAAGGGGGCAAGCGCGGCGGCGCGCCCCCTCTTTCCCCGCATCGGCGCTCCACCGGGACGAGCCCGGCGGCGGCGTGAAGGGGGGAAGAGCGGCGGCGCGCCCCCCCACTCTTTCCCCTCATCGGCGCTCCACCGGGACAGCCTGGCGGCGGCGTCACGAACAGGACACGAGATCAACCATGCAGCACTACCCTGACTATCCCACCCGCGGCATCCTGGACCTGAACGGGTTCTGGGAGTTTTCCTGGCTCGGGGACGCACCCTGGGAAGGCATCTCCCCGGCCGCGTTCCGGCCCCGGACCGTGATGGCGGTGCCGGGGGTATTCGACGTTCTGCCGTCCTACGGCCAGCGGCGCGGTGTCGGGCTGTACCGGAAGGTGTTCGGCGACGTTTTCGCGGTGGGGGAACGTCTGCGCCTGGCGGTGGACGGCATGGGCCTGTTCGGCAGGATCTGGTTCGACGGGCGCCACGCCGGGGACTGTCTCCTGCCCTACTCCGGCGTGCGCTTCGATCTCGACGTGCGGGAGCGCGGCAGGCACAGCCTGATTCTCGCCGTCGACAACCGGTTCGACCCCGAACGCGTCCCCCTCTTTCACCCCAACTACGACTTCCATGCCTATGGCGGCATCTACCGGGGTGTGGCGCTGCACCGTCTGCCCGCCTGCGCCGTCGATCGGGTCCAGGTGATCCCCCTCGACCTGGACGCCGGGACGGTGCGGCTGAAGATCGCCCTCGATGGTGACTTTCCCGAGACCTGTCCCCTGTCCGTTGCCTTCGACGACGGCCGGCCCCGTCACCACGAACTGCCCGTGCACGCCGGCCGCATCGAACTCGAAACCCGGGTCCCCCACTGCCGCGTCTGGTCCCCCGAATTCCCTCACCTGCACACGGTCGAGGTGGCCATCCCAGAGGATGCCGTGCGGGAGCGCTTCGGGATGCGCACCATCCGCACCGCCGGCCGCGACATCCTGCTCAACGGCGAGCCCATCGAGCTGCGCGGCTTCAACCGCCACGAGGCCCACCCGCAGCTCGGACCCGTTCAGACCCCTTCCCAGATGCTCGAAGACGTGCAGTGGCTCAAGAGCATGGGCTGCAACTTCGTGCGCTGCGTCCACTATCCTCACGACCAGGCGTTTCTCGATCTCTGCGACGAGATGGGGCTCCTGGTCTGGGCCGAGAGCCTGGGCTGGGGCAACGGCGCCGAAGAACTCGCCGACCCGCGCTTCATGGACCTCCAGGAGCAACAGACCCGGCTCCTGGTGCGCAACGGCGTCAACCACCCCTCGGTCATCCTCTGGGCCTTCCTCAACGAGGCCGATTCGAGTTCCCCCCAGGCCCTGCCTCTCTACCGCAGGCTGACCCGGGCCATTCGCGAGGAAGATCCCTCCCGCCTCGTCTCCTACGCCTCCAACCGCACCACGAAAGACCTCTGCCTGGACCTCGTCGACGTCATCGCCCTGAATGGCTATCCGGGCTGGATCGGACCGGTGGACTGGGACACCCCCTCGACGGCCGCCATCGCACCCTTCACCCGGCGCCTGACCGAGTTCTTCTCCGGAGACTCGCCCCTGGCCGACAAACCCCTCATCTTCTCCGAAATCGGCGCCTGCGGACTCTACGGCTGCCACGACCTGGCCCGTTCCCAGTGGACCGAGGAGTACCAGGCCGACTACATGGCGGCCGCGGCAGGCGCAGTGCTCGAAGACCCGCGCACCCGGGGCGTGGCGCTGTGGCAGTTCTGCGATACCCGGTCCTACGGTCCCTCGGGACAGGTGCGCACGAAACCCCGCGGTTACAACAATGCCGGCGTCGTCGACGAGTACCGGCGCCCGAAACAGGCCGCCCGGGCCGTCGCGGATGTCTTCCGCGCCCGAGCGGCAAACCCGCAGGCCGGCGGCCGGCCGGCAACCCCAACCCCCCTTCACGAGGACCCCTTCCCATGCCCCTGGTAACCCTCAACGACATCCTGCCCGCCGCCCGCGCCGAGGGCCGCGCGGTCTGTGCCTTCAACGTCGTCAACTGCGAGTCCGCCAAGGCCGCTCTCGATGCCGCCGAGCGGGAGAGCCAACCCGTCATCCTGCAGGTCTTCCACCGCCTCTTCCAGGACGACAAGGCGCGCATCGTCGCCGCCCTGGCGCGCGATCTGGCCGCCCACACCCACCTCCCCGTCGTCCTCCACCTGGATCACGGGCAGGGCCTCGAACAGGTCCGCCAGGCCGTGTCCTACGGCTTCACCTCGGCCATGCTCGACGGCTCGACGCTCCCCCTCGACGAGAATATCGCCGCGACCCGCGAGGCGGCCCGCATCGCCCATGCGGGGGGGCTTTCCATCGAGGGTGAGATCGGCCACATTCCCAGTGCCGCCGACGCCGACGTAGAGCTGCCCCTCTCCACCCCCGAGGAAGCCGCCGAGTTCGCCGCCGCCACCGGCGTCGACGCTCTTGCCGTCGCGGTCGGCACCGCACACGGGTTCTACCGCCACACGCCCACCATCCATACCGATCTCGCCCGCCGCATCGGCGCCGAGGTCTCCATCCCGCTCGTGCTCCACGGCGGTTCGGATACGCCCCCGGACAAGGTGCGCGACCTCATCGGCGCCGGCTTCGCCAAGGTCAACATCGCCACCGAGTTCTTCCAGGTCTTTCTCGATCAGGTCCGTCTGCAGAGCGAGCGGCTGGCCGGGAAATTCCTTCCCATCGACCTGTTCATGAACCCGGTCACCGAGGCCATGAGCGACCTCGCCGCGCAGAAGATCCGGCTCTGCAAGACGATCGGGGGCAGATCCCGGCACACTGGATGCTGCGCCAAACGATAGGACGCCGCCCGCGGCCACTGCCCACGGGGCCGTGGCGGGGACCTCGGGCGAACGGTTCATTTTCCGGCCTTACCGGACTCGGCACGTGGGATCGGTGCATCGGTGGCAACCTCAGCAGCCAACGCGGTTGACCGCAGGGACTTGGTATCCGGGTCTCTGACGCGGAGCATTCTGCGTCTGTCGCTGCCGCTGGCGATTGGCATGGTTCTGCATGGCTTCTACAACCTCATTGACGCCTTTTGGCTGGGACGTGTGAGCAGGGAGGCCCTGGCTGCTCCCGGCGTTTCCGGTCCCCTGGTATGGCTGATTGTGAGTTTTGGCATGGGGTTCGGCGGTGCGGCCACGGCGTTGGTGGCCCAGTACACGGGGGCCGGGCGGCACCGGGAAGCCGATCACGTCGCAGGCCAGGCCTTCGTCCTGGGGACGGTGTGGTCCGTGGTTCTGGCCCTGCCGATGGCGATCATGGCGCGGCACGTACTGGGCCTGTTCCGGGTCCCCGGCGAGATGATGCCCGAGGCCGTGGGGTACCTCGGCACGGTTGTTCTGGGGCTGCCGTTCGTCAGCTTCACCATGGCCTATGGCGCCGTGCTTCGGGCCCTGGGCGACACCGTGACGCCGGTGCTCATCGGCGTCGGCGCCAATCTGATCAATCTGATTCTGGATCCGTTGCTGATCTTTGGCTGGGGTGGCTTTCCCGCCCTGGGTGTGCAGGGCGCTGCCATCGCCACGGTGCTGTCGCAGATGCTCGGGGCGCTGGTGTGCTATGTGATGCTGCGTCGGCATCATCGCGGCATCTCGGTCCGGCGCGGGGACATCCGCCCGGATTGGCCCCTGCTGCGCAGGTTGTGGGGGATCGGTTTGCCCTCGGCCATCAGCAACGGCAGCGGTTCCCTCGGCTTCAGCCTGTTCCAGGGCATGATCAACACCCTGGGCACGACGGTCATCGGCGCCTTCACGGTCGGATTCCGCCTGGCCAGCATCTTCCAGATGCCTGCCCAGGCCCTCGGCATGGCTGCCGCTCCCATCGTCGGACAGGCCCTCGGGGCCGGGCGCCCGGCACTGGCCCGGCGGGCCATCGGCCTCAGTGCAGCCATGGTGGCCATCGGCATGCTGGGGCCCGTGGTCTTCCTCATGTTCGAGGGTCGTTTGGTGGCGGGCTTCTTCACGCGGGATGCGGAGGTCGTGCGCGAGACGGGCCGTTTTTTCCTGATCGTGCCGCTTTCGTCCTATCTGTTCGGCATCATCATGGTTCTCACGGCTGCCTTCCACGGCTCCGGGCACACGCGCCCGGCGATGTTTCTCATGGTGCTGCGCATGTGGGGGTTGCGGCTGCCTGCGGGGTACCTGCTCGGGTTTGTTCTCGGCTGGGGCAGTGTGGGCGTGTACTGGGGCATGGTTCTCGGCAACGCGGTGGCGGCCGTCGTGGCGTACCTCATGTTCCGCCAGTGTTCCTGGCACCGGGGCGCCCTGCCGCCCGGGGTGATCGATGCTCCCTGCGCTGCGGACGGGTCCTGCGTTCGAGACAGTCCCGTCCCCTGAAGATGCGGCGTCTGCGCGCCGGCCTGCTGATCACCCATGACCTCGGCATCGTGGGCCAGATGGCCGACGACGTGGCCGTGGCGATGCGCAGGGGGTGCGGGTCCGGCGACCGTACGCTGCCCGCAACGACCCGGGCGGCCGCGTTGCGGTCACAGCTCCCGGAGGGTCTGGATCAGGATATCGGGCCGGTCGGTGCAGATGATGTCCACGCCGAAGCCGATGGCGTGGCGCTGCTCCTCGGCCGTATTGGGGGGCCACGCGATCACTTCCAACCCGTGGCTGTGGCTTTCGTCCACGAATGCCTGGGTGAGATGATCGAAACGGCAGCTGACCCGGCTGGCCCGCACGCTCAGTGCCCGTTGCACGGCATCCGCGGGGGGGTTGCCGAAGATGTGTTCCACACGGATCGCGGGATCGGCCTCTCGCAGGCGCAGCAGCAGTGCCGTGTCTCCGGAGGTGAGAAACACCTGGTCCCGTACGCCCTGGGCCTTCACAATGTCGAGCACGGGCAGCAGCGCCGTGGGGTCCTTCAGTTCGATGTGCACCTCGACCTTTCCCCGGATGAGGTGGAGGAGTTCCTCCAGTGTCGGCACCTGTTCGCCCTGCCCCGCATCGAGCCGGCGGATGGCCTCGAAGGTGAAGTCTCCGGGTGCGCCGGTGCCGTTGGTGGTGCGGTCGACGGTGTGGTCGTGCATCAGGATGGCACGCCCATCCCGGGTCATGTGCACGTCGCACTCGATCAGGTCCACGCCCAGTTCGAGGGCCCTGCGGAACGAGCGCAGGGTGTTTTCCGGCTCCAGGCCCCGGGCCCCCCGATGGCCGACGACCCTGATGCGTTTGCGGTCCATGGTCCACCTCCTGCTTGCCACAAGCGTACGCCGCGCGCCGTGGGCTGTCAAATCCGTAGCGCGGCGAAAGGCAATCCCTCAGACGTGTCTGGGATGCTCGACGTGCCCATGGAACCAGGGCTGTTTCAGGATCCCAACGCCGCCGCCGGGCTTGTCCCGGTGGAGCGCCGATCGGAGGGCGGGGAGGAGGCGCGGTCGCGCTTCCTCACCCGGAATCGGCGTTCCACTGCCGCAAGGGCAGTGGCGGCGGGAAGCGATTCGCCGGATCTTGAAACAGCCCTGCCATGGAACATCACCCGGTCGATGCACGACACCGACGCGGCTATAGTGGAACCGTGCCGTTCGAGGATGCACAGAAAACCCACGCACGGCATGCCGGAGGACGTGTGCTTGCGGCCGGAGACAGCGTTGGGAGGAGAAAAGTCATCGTGAGATCCCGTGTCCCCCGAACGCCCGTCGCCGTCCTGACCGCCGTCGTCGCCGCCCTGCAGATCCTGTCCAGCCGCGGGGCGGACCGCCTGCGCATCGGCTGGTCCGTGGACCGGGAAACCCTGGTGCGCGCCTGGGGCGTCGACCCGGAGCAACAGCACACCGATTTCAGCGAGAACGAAACGCTCCGGGTCAAGCTGATCGAGACCAGCATTCCGGCCAACATCCTCTGGCCGGGCGAAGAACCTGCCCTCACCTTTCTGTTCGAAAACCTGACCGACGGAGCCCTGACCTTGGAGGGCGTCTTCGACATCGACCGGCACGGCGCCTTCAACACCGACGAGAGCGGTCTGGGAAAAACCGGCCTGAAGAAACTGGCCGACGTTGCCGAGATGCCCTTGCGGGTCGACCTGCCTCCCGGGGGGCACCAACGCGTGACGCTGACGCCGCGCATCCCGGAGACCTTCGGCGGCTACCTGATCCTGGTGGACGTCAAGGGTCAGGGCCGCTTCTTCGGCGCGGGCCTGGCCCGGGTTCGCAAGGTGGTCCTGCCGCGCACCCTCTATCGGCGCTACACCATGGATGCCCATTGCGTGGACCAGATGAGCCGGCTGGCAGCCTATCCGAACCGCGAGGGAATCAACTGGAAACGGCTGACCGACGCGGATTTCGAGGAGTGGTACGGGACCGACCGGCACATCCTCAATCTGCGGGCCTATCACGAGGCCGGCATGACCGTCACCGTCGAGTTCGGTACGGCCCACCGCGGCAACGAACTCATGCCCCTGGGGCGCCCGCGCCCGCACCTCGATGCGAACGATGTCATGATGCAGACCAAGGAAGACTATGCCTGGCTGCCGCAATACGACGACGCCTTCGAGGCGTTCGTTTGCCGCCTCTGCCGCGATTACGGCTACCCGAAGGGCCCGATCAACGGCGTCATGCTCTGGAACGAGCCTTGGGAAGGCCTCAGCATCTCGGGCTGGGGCGCCGACCTGCCGCGCTACCGGGAGATCTATGCCGCCATGGCCCGCGGGACCGAGCGCGCCCGCAGGGATGCCGGCGTGGATGTGCTCATCGGCGGCTGCGATTCCAGCTCCAACACCCTCGACAAGCTGTTCCCCGTCGATGCGGAGTGGCTCAAGTGGCTCGACTTCATGAGCATCCACTACCAGAGCAACAGCTCCAATTCCACCATCAAGGCGTTTCTCGAGCGCACCCACGTCAAGGGTCGCGTGCTGATCTGGGATACGGA
>JAFGRS010000473.1 GCA_016935045.1 Lentisphaeria bacterium
GAAGGTCGACCGGCGATTCCCCGGCGCCGCGGCCGGGACACAGCCCGGCCCTCCAGACGGTTCGGCACGCCTTGCCGAACCGGAATGCGATCCACTGCATCTCCAGCTTCCCCATCCGACGTTCGACGTTGGGCGTTCGATGAGTCCATGGTCCATGGTCCATGGTCTTTGCAGCGCAACGAGATGTGTAGCATTTCCGAGACGTCAGGCTGCTCACCAAGAAGCAAACGAATCACCCCGTCAGCCCCCATCTCGGCTCCACTGCCGCAGGGACAATGGAGGCGGGAGCCCCCTTTCTGGAGGACCTGCGGCTACGGTGCTCCGGGCCGCCAGTCGGGCATGGTCACGGGGGTCGTGTGGACCGGCCAGGAGGCGCGGTAGGTGTCTTCGTAGAGCCCGATCATTTCGAGGGGGATGGGGCGGAAGCCGACCGTGGCCTGGAGAGGCGCGTCGGGGCGCAGCCGGAAGTCGTTGCGGTCGGGGTCGACGAATCCGGGATTCTGTTCCTCGAATACCGCGTTTTCCATCAGGTCGAGGTAGGCCCGGTTCCCGGTGGCGATCGGTCCGCAGCGGTAGAACACATTGCGCCAGAGGTGGTTGATGCCTGGTTCCTCGAGCATGTGTGCCAGTTCGGGGTAGCGTTCGAGGTGGAGTTCCCCAGTGTGGAAGTCGGCTGGTTTGCTGCCCTCCCTGAGCATGCGCCAGACGCTGTTGCCCGGGTTCCAGCCGCCGCTGATGCCCTGTTTGCAGTCCACGAAGAGGTTGTTGTCGATGACGTTGTCGCGTCCGCTGTTCATCTGGATCGCCCCGAAGCGTCCGTTGGCACTGCGCACGAAGAGGTTGCCATAGATCAGGATGCCGCTGATGGCATCGTCGAGGCGGATGCCGGCCTGGCCGTGCACGGCGGCTTCCGAGCCGGTCTTGCCGACGTTGAGGAAGCGGTTGTGGCGAAAGACGACGCCGCGGTAGGTGGCGTTGCGGAAGAGTTCCATGGCCCCCTGGTCATCGGATTCGCGCACGGCGCTGTGGACGTCATTGAACTCGATGATGTGGTCGTTGCCCTCGATACGCATGACGCTGCTCGGGCAGTTGTACATCAGATTATGGGCGACGCGGTTGCCGACGCCCTCGAGTTGGACGGCGGGGGTATAGGTGCGGTCGATACGGCCGAAGAAGTGGATGCGGCAGTTCTCGACGAAGTGTTCTCCCGGGGTAAGGGAGGCGCGGTCGCCGCCGATGACTTCGGTTGCGCGCCGGCCGATGGTATGGACGTCGCAGCCGAGGAGGCCGTTGCGTGTGCCGCCTCGGATGGTGATGCCGTTCCCGGCCATGCGGCTGACGGTACAGCCTGCGACGACGCAGCGTGTACAGTCTGTGAGTTCCAGTCCGTTGTAGCGGGCCAGATCAAAGGTCAATCCCTCGATGCGGACATCGGAGACGGCCGTCATGGTGACCATGGTTTGGGGCAGCATGCCGATTTCGACGGTTGCCTCGGCCAGGCTGGCCGGGGGGTAGAGGTACAGGATGCCGCGGCGTCGGTCGAGGTACCACTCCCCGGGGGCGTCGATTTCTTCGAGGAGGTTGAAGGCGTAGTACTGGATCCCCTGCTGGGTGCTCATGCCGCCCCCGTAGCGGTAGGGTTCCGCGGTGGTGAGGGTCCTGGTTTCGGTGTCGATGGCGGCGATCCGGATGGCGGCATCGGCCCAGAGGTAGCGGAAGTACCCGAAGAGCCAGAGGTCCTCGGCTCGGGTCCAGCGGGCGTGTCGGTCCGAATCGTATTCGAGGATGGCGGGACGGCCTTCGGCGGGAGATCCGGGGTCGACGAGGCTGCGGCTGCCGACGAAACCCTCGTTGGGCCAGCGCGCCAGGGTCATGGGCCGGCCGTCCAGGAAGAGCTCGAGGGTCGGGGGTGGCGGTGGCTGGCCGAACCCGCGCAGCCGCAGTTCCCCGTAGTCCTCGATTCCCAGGCGTCGCAGGTCGCACTGCATCACCCTGCTGCGGGCCGATTCTGGGAGGCGTTCGAGCACGGCCGGGTCGGACACCGGCACGAACCCCGTCAGCGCCGCCCCGCCGTAGAACACAGCTTCACCCATCTCCGCGGCCCGGTAGACGATGGGGGCGTCCTCGTTCCCGGAGTCTTCGGCGGTCAGTTCGAAGGGACCCGTGACGGGGTATCTCCCCGGGGCCACGGTGACCGCGATGGGGCCCCGGAGGGCGCGCGCCTTGAGGTCCCGCACCGCGTCCCTGGCCCTGGGGAGGGTGGCGAAGGGCTTCTCCCGGGAACCGTCGCCGGTAGCGTCGTTGCCATCTTCGGCCAGATGGATTTCCGCGGCAAAGGTGTCCAGGCGCGGGATGGGGGTGCGGGATGCGGCCGGGTCGCGTGGCGGCAGGCCGCGCTGGGTTCGTTCGATCTCGCGCAGGCATTCCGCGGCTTCGCTGCGGTGGGCGTGGGGGTATGCGGTTTCGGCTGCCACCGCCGCATAGGCTCGTGCGGCTTCCGCCTGGCGGTTTTCTGCCGCGATGCTTTGGGCGATGCGCAGGTGCGCATAGCTGCGCAGGTTGGGGGGGGTCTCCCGGTCGGCCACCACGGTTCCGTACAGCTCTCGCGCCCGAACCGGGGCCTGCTCGGCCCATGCCTGGGCGGCCTGCCGGAAGATCTCCGCGATGGTATCGCGACGTTCGGCTGCCAGCATCTCGGGGGATTCGCTCACGGCAAAGACCTCCTTCTTCGATCGGAACGCCTCCTTGACCTCGGCCTTGGTCAAGGGTCTGCGGTAGACCATGACCTCATCCATCATACCCCAGTAGTTGTGCCAGGCGCTGCCGAGGGTCAACCCGCCGCCCAGGGAGAAGTCGCCATCAAAGCCGTTCCGCATAGGGGACGGCCCCTGGGAGTAGCCGTTGACATAGATGGAGACAGCTCCCGCCTGGCGATCGCACACAAGAGCCGCGTGAGCCCAGGCGCCGGGCTGGACCGGTATGCCGGCGGAGGCCCCGGTCGAAACCACGGTTCCGGCCGCGTCCCTGTAGCAGAAGTAGCACGTGACGATGCCGAGGTGGGTGAGATCGATGACAAGGTAGGCATCCGGATAGACCCCGAAGGCGAACAGCCGGCGCTGATTCTGGCGGTCGTCGATGGCCAGTTCGACCGGGTGGATCCAGGCCAGGAACGACCACGAACCCTTCCCGAAACGCAGGTCCTCCGGGACCTGCACGCTGACCATGTGGGCAGGGTCGCCATCGAACAGCAGGGCGCCGCCGGCAGGGGACTCGACCCACCGCGCCCCCACCGTGGCATGGAGACCATGCCCCGAGAGATCTCTGGCGACGGTCCCCGTCCCCTCGTCGAAGGGGTAGTGCAGAAGGAGGTCCGCCTCGGCTGCCGCCCAGGCCCCAACGGCGCCGAACAGGATGGAGAGGAAGGCGCGAGAGCCACTCATGGGGCAGTCCTCCAGGAGAGCTTGCTGAGATGGAGCGAACCGGGGAACCTACCCTTTTCGCGGTTCGGCAGGTTCGCCGGCCCCGGAAGGGCACCATACCATCGGACGGTTGCACTGCAAGGGCGGGCGAACCCGGTGCATGTGGCGGAACGTCCCCGTCTCCTGCAGCCGGCCATGTCCGGAAAACGGGGGGTTGGGCCGCTCCCCGGTGGGGTGTTTTCCGGCCGCCGGTGCCTCGGCCGTGTCCGGAAAACGGGAGGCGGGTCCGGCGTCGCCGCCCCACCCGGGCTCCCGATCCCATTCCGCCCGGGACCCGGGGGACCGGGCGCCTGGAGGGCCGGGCTGTGTCCCGGCCGCGGCGGCGCCGCCGGGGAATCGCCGGTCGACCTTCGACAGAACTCAGGTTCTGCGAGAGACCGCCTCCCACACTCCGAGAGCGCCTATGGGGATGGAGCGCCCGCTTCCTCGCGGGCACTCCCGGCTCAGCAGGAGCTTCGCCCTCCAGGGGATGATGCGTCGCATGGTCGGTTCAGACTGGAGGGCGAGGCTCCTGCTGAGCCGTTTCCCGAACCATTGCCGGCGTTGGCTGAGGGGGTACGGGGATGCCGGGCTGTTTCGAGAAAGGCGGCCGGAGTGGAGGGCACCGTCGCTGGGGGGATCACGGCTTCCCCGTGGTGGGCACGTAGGTGGGCCGGTCCGTGGAGAGGGTATCATTCCGGAAGTACGGGAGGGTTGGGCGCGAGCCGCACGGTGGCGGCGCGCTCGACGAAGAGCCAGGCTCCCCGCCCGGGGGTCAGCGCCTGCACCGGGCAATAGGCATGGCCGTTCCACTCCCAGGCGATGCGGCAGGCGACGCGACCCGAATCCACGGCCGGCAGGGGCAGCGGCAGCGGCGCCTCCGCGGACGCGACGCCGGCCGGCACCCATCCCCGCGTCAGGGCACGTTCGGGTTGCAGGGGGGGGAATCCCTCGACCGTCAGCGCCGCAGCGCGTGCCGCCGTTCCGGCCGGGGAGTCCACCCGGACCCAATACGCGTTCCCGGCTTCGATGAAGGCAGCCGGACGGCTGGCGGCGCGGTCCACGTGCCATACCGTAGCCGTGGTCACGGCACCGAACACGGCCATGGGGGAAGGGTCCACCGGGACCACGGGGATGGCGACGAGATTCCAGCCGTCGTCCAAGTGCAGTGCCACCCTGGCAAAGCGGTCTCCGGGGTCCTCGGCAGCCATCGCGTTGCCATCCAGCAGGCCCTCGCTGAGGGCCATGCCTTCCGGGTCCTCGGGCGCCTCCAGGGGATTCTGGCAGACCACACCCACCTCCCTGCCGAGGAACCACACCCCTCCCTGGTCCTGCAGGCTCTCGCCCATGGCCTCGATGCTCAGGGAGAAGGCAAGGCAGGGGACATCCAGGAAAGCACCCAGGGGAGTGCGCTTGCGGGATCGCAGGCCGAGAAACTCCGTCTCCGCCCGAATCTCTACGGGGAGAGAGCTGATGAAAGGGAGCCCATGCACGGTTACATCGGCGGTCGTTTCGGTGTGCAGGATGTCATGGACGGCCATTCCGCGGGTGCCCGCGAGCAGGGCGGTGCCGAAGACGATATCCTGGGCCGGGACGGTCACGGTGAAGATGGTGCCGAGGTAGTCCACATCGCGGGTGATGTCGGAGGGGATATGGATCCCGTGCAGCAGCAGTTGGCCGTCGGCGTCGAGGGACCAGAAGTTGACCAGGCCATGGAGCGGGTTTTCGGTGTCTTCGAGATCTGTCCGCAGGCGGGCAGCCTGTGCTCCGTGGACCCATTGGGGCAGGTCCTCGATCACCCAGGTGAAGAAGGGAGGATCGGGGACGGGTCCGGTGACCTCGTGGAAGCGCTCGTAACGCCAGTGCGTGCCGGGACGAAGCACGAAATGGTCCTCGATGTCGATCGTCTCGTTGTCGCGGTTCAGGAAGGTCAGGGTCAGCAATGCGGGGTCGATGGCCGCGTAGAGCGGATCGTCCGAAACGATGGCGACGGTGATGTGGTATTCCCGGTGCCCGTCCCAGGCGCTGTCGTCGACGCCGGTGACTAGGGCGGTGTGGGGTTGGTCCCAGGCAGGGAGATCGAAGTGGAAGCTGCCGGGGTGTTCCGGGGGTGTGAGGGCGCCTTCCGTGGGCGTGTCGCTGGCGAGGAGGACGGTGACGGGGTGTGTGGGAGGGGCTGCCAGTTCGATGCGGATGGTTGCCGTCCGGCCGCCTTCGTCGGTCGTGGTTGTGTCCGGGGTGAGGCGGATGGCCGGTTCCGCGCCGGGATCGGTGCTGATGGGCCGGCCGTCGAGAGTTCCGCCGCAGATCGCCTGGGCCTGCGACGACCAGGGATCGGGGCCGGCCGCGTAGCGGACCAGGCCGACACCCCGTGCCAGGAACAGGGTTTCCCGCCACAGCTCGAGGTCGATGCCGGTCGCCGTTGCTCTGACATGCACGGTCAGGACCAGGACATCCCGGAACGTGCCCATGGGGGTGTCGAGTTCATCGAGACGCCGCACCAACTCCACCGCGCCGGTGACGGTGACCGGGACCGGAATGACAAAGACGCCGAAGCCGATCTGGAGTGTGGCGCTGGCGGTGGTGGTGTGTTGCCAGCCGACCTCCATGCCGTCGGTCCCGAGGAGAACCGGTTGGCTGAAGCCGACCGTCTGGTTTGCCGCCAGGGGCAGGGCGCCGGCCTTCTCGTAGAACCCGTAGCACCCCAGGCGTTCGCCGCCCTGGAAACGGTTCCAGAAACGGCGGTCGCCGTGGGCGGGGTTTGTCGAGACCGCGGCGTCCGTCTCGGTGACCCAGGCCGTGTGCCCGCCGACGGACTGGGGCCCCGATCCCTGCACGGCCCATGCGAATCCCTCGTCGTCGGCGGGGTCCCCATCCACGTCCGCCAGGATCCACGTGCTCTCGGGAAACAGCGGGAAGTAGTCGTGAATGCTGACGGGTTGCGCAAAGAGGCAACCGCAGCACCCCACGGCCACACAGACCAGGGCGGCGGTTGCCCGCGTTTTCGCTGCCTGCTGCACCCGGTCCCTCCGCCGCCGGACCAGACGCTGACATGCCTCCGAACGACCCTGCCCGAAGCCTTGCCGGCTGCCTGTTCCGGAATGGCATGCCAACGTTGCCGCGCGCGCCGGTGCGCGGCCCGTCACCAGCCGAAGGCCTGGCCGAATGCCTTCACGGCGGCGCTCACGATGAGCGCCTGTCCCCCTTCGAGGGGCTGAATGACCCCCTTCATCTTGATCCCCTTGGCGGCCAGGTCGAGGGGGTCACCCTTGAGGCTTACCGCAACCAGAAGGCCGGCCTTCTTACCCTTGACCAGAAACGCGTAGTGGTGGCCGTTCGAGAGCATCATGATCGCGGTGCCGCTGACGGCCCTGCCGGTGTCCTGCAGGTTGAAGTAGACCCCGAATGTCCCGTTCATCGGGGGAGGGACATCGAACACCAGCAGAGGGATGACCTCGTTGACTTTCGCGCCGCCCACCGTGCCCTTGATCACAGCCGAACCGATGAGCTGACGGCCAAGTACGTCCAGGGCGAGGATCACCTTCCCGGACAGCTTGGCGTCGGCGCCGCTGCCCTTGAGCGAAAGGCTCACCATGACAATCCCGCCCTTTCCCGAGGCCTTGCCCTTCACGCTGACGGGGACGGCCACCGGAACGCCGGCGTCGACGGTCACGGTGCCCCCGCCGCCGATCTTGCCCTTGGTGTCGTGCGTGAGAATAAGGTCGAAGGCTGTGCCCTTGGCCGTGGCGGCGTAGGGTCCCGTGAAATCCCAGATGCCCCGGTCGTTCAGGACATCGGTCTCGTCCACGGTGGCCGCGAAGAAGCCGTTGGGATCCACGGGCTGGGCCTGCCGGAAAAGGGCCGTCAAGGTGACGTCGTTGACGACGTTGGTGAGGACGCGCGGGTTGGCGATGGAATTGTCATCCCAGCGATCGAACACGTAGCCCCGGTTCGCGGCGGCCGTGACCGCGCTCGTGCTGTCGCCGTGGGCAACGACCTGCACCGCGGCGCCTCGGATCGTGCCGTTGGCCCCGGCGATGAAGACCACCGTATGGGTGAGTCCCGGCTCGGCTTCGAACGTCGCCTCGACCGTGATCGACGCGGTGACGTTGGTATCCTGGCGGGTGGCGGTGGTCACCCCGTCGCTCCACTGCACGAAGAGATACCCCGGATCGGGCACGGCGGTGACGGCGGTGCCGTTGGCGCCGTGGGCGACGGTCTGGAGGGAGTCGCCAGTGACGGAGCCCCCATCCCCGGCGCTGTAGGTGAGGGTGTGCTGGACCACCGCCGGGGTGCGGTCCACCGTAACCAGGAAGCCGCCGATGTTGTCGTCGTAGGCCCCGGGGGCGCCCCCGAAGGCGAAACCGTCCGCGATCCCCAGGAACAGGCGCGTGGCTCCCGCCGGGGCGGTGAAGACCTGCTGGGCCTTGCCGGCCGTGCTGCCGTCACCGATGAAAAACACCTGCCCAAGCTGCGGCGACAGGGCCGCGAAACCCAACCCCAGGCCGGTGGCCGAAAAGTCCAGCAGATCCGGCGGCGTGGCCCCCAGCGGGTTGGCGTCGTCCAGAAACACCCCCACCAGGGACCCGTGCGGGCCGTTGTAGCCGGAGATGCCCTCGAGGGGCGTGATGGCGCTGGTGGTGGCGGCGTAGCCGTCGGGCGCGGCCGCCAGGGTGGTGCCGCCGTAGTAGTCCACCGCGCCGCCGGCGTTGAAGCGGAACTGGTCCCCCTGGGCCGCGGCGAATGCGGTCGGGAAGCGTTCCTGCACCGCGCCCGGGCAGTCCCCGACGCAGACGCGTCCGAGGGGGAAGCCCGCGGCGTCCGGGTCGACGCCGACCGCCGGGATGGTGACGTCGTCGCGGCCGGCCAGGTAGATCGCCGTCGGACCGGGGACGAGGGTGGCCCCCGCCACGGGCTGCGCCGCGAAGTCCGCGACCGTGGTCGTGGGCGGCACCGTGACCTGCCGCAGCGGCGGCGTGAAGATGTACTCCGTGCTGCCCGAGGGGAAGAGCTGGTAGGTGCCATCGGGCACCTCGGTGAAGCGGTAGCGCCCGTCCGCGCCGGTGGTGGCCGTGCCCACGCCGGGCAGGACCACGGCGATGCCCGGGACCCCGGCACCGCCCGCGCTGATCAGGCCGCCGATCTCGGAGCCGATGGGGGCATCTTCTTCGAAGGCCGCCACCAGGTCGAGGTCCGCCGTGACGTCGGTGACGGTCAGCGGGTTGGCGTCGCTGTAGAATGCCTTAGCCATGTTCCAGGCGACGAAGTGGGAGCCTGCGTCCGGGACCGCCTCGACGGCGCTGCAGTCCGCGCCGTGGTTGACGGTCTGCGTCAGCTCTCCGAGCAGGCTGCCGCCCGGGCCGGCCGCGAAGGTCACGGTGTACTGCATGGGAGTGAACTCGGCGGTCACGGTGATGTCGGCGGTGACGTTGGTATCCTGACGGGGGTTCTCCGTCGACCCGTCGCTCCACTGCACGAAGACGCTTCCCCCGTCGGGCACGGCGGTCACGGAATCGCCGTCGGCGCCCTCCGCCACGATCTGCGGGGAAGGGCCGTCGATGCTGCCGCCCTCGCCGGCGCTGTAGGTGAGGGTGTAGGTCGTCGGTCCGCCGGCGGTGATGGGGTTACCCGCTACGAACCCCGAGTCGAGGACCTGGTCCGTGGCGTCGTTGGCGTCGGCGCCCTGTGTCTGGCGCACGACACCAATCCCCCTCTGCAGCCACACGAAGTTGTCGGAGACGACGATGTCATCCACGCCGAAGGGCAGATCGGTGAGCTGGATGGTCACGCGCAGCTTGATCACGTCGGTAAACGTCCCCAGGGGCGTTTCGACGTGATCGAGGGCCTCGACCAGCTCGACGCGGATGTCGACATCGGCGCTCACGAAACTGTAGTAGTAGGTCTCCGAGTCCGTGATGATCTGGCCTATGGTCATACTGGCGAGGCCCGCGGTGAGGGGGTTCGCGAGGATGATCTCCTTCGGGAAGGGGCTGGGGATCTTGTTGATGTAGCCGCCCCAGTACTCCAGTTCCCCCGCCGTCCCGTGCCGCCAGAAATCACGGTCTCCGTTGCGGTCATCGTCCGTTTCGTCCGTCGTGGTCTTGAACTGGACCGCCGTCTTGCCGCCGCCCACTCCGATCTCGTTGTCGAGAACGTCCCAGCGGAAGGCGTCGGAGTCCCCCTCGGGCTGGGGCACCAGGTCGACCAGATACCACCAGGAATCGTGCGCTACCGGAAAGTAGTCCTGGATGTTGTAGGTCTGACCTCGCAGCAACGCCGAGATCCCGAAAGCAGCCAACACGAACCAACCCCTTGCCCACAGTCTGCCCCGCCCCATAGGACACCTCCATGCCGTTCCAGTCCGTTGCCGATCGCCGAGATCCCGAAACCACGCGTCACCCAGGCAGCCCGGGAACCGCCCGCGGCCGAACACGACCAACCGCATGGCGGCCTGCGCCGCGATGCCAACCGACGTGTACAGTACTACCGCGGGGCCGCGCCCGCCACGGCGCCGGCGCCATGGCGCCGCCAAAGAAGACTCGCGCAGGGGCTGTCGGCGGCGACGCCTGCAAACGGATATGGGCATGGGACGCACGATCTGGATCATGGCCGGAGAGGAATCCGGCGACGGCTACGGGGCACGCCTGGCCGCCGAGCTGCTGCGGCGTTCCCCGGGCCTGCGCCTCCGCGGTATGGGTGGGCGCGCGATGGCGGCTGCCGGGGTCGAACTCCTGGTGGATTCGAGCGATCTGGGGGTGGTGGGATTCGTGGAGGTGTTCCGTCGCCTGGGGTTCTTCCTCCGTCTGCTGCGGCGGATGACCGCCCGGGCGGCGCGGGAGCGTCCCGACGCCGTGGTCCTGATCGACTATCCCGGCTTCAACCTGCGCTTTGCCAGGAGTCTGCATGGCCTGGGCATTGCCGTCGTCTATTACATCAGTCCCCAGGTCTGGGCCTGGAAACGAGGCCGCCGACACCGCTTGGCGGCATGGTGCCGAAGGCTGCTGTGCATCTTCCCCTTCGAGCCGGAGTGCTTCGCGGATACGCCTCTGGATGTGCGCTTCGTGGGACACCCCCTCGTCAGCATCCTCAGGGACGAAGCGCAAGCCCCCGTCAGCCGCGATCCCACCCTCGTGCTCCTGCTCCCCGGAAGCCGCCAGTGCGAGGTCCGACGCCTGCTGCCCGTGATGGTCCGAACAGCCGCCGCCCTGAAACAGAAGCATCCTCGCCTGCACTTTGTGGTGCCGCTGCCGCGACCCTCCCTCGCGACCCTGGCCGAGGACCTCCTCAAACGCGCGGACCTGCAGGCACTGGACCTGCCCATCGCCGTGGACACCGGGCGCACCCGGACCTGGATGCGGTCCGCCGGCGCGGCCCTGGCCGCCAGCGGTACGGTGACCATGGAGGCGGCCATCCTCGGACTGCCCCTGGTATCCGTCTATCGGCTGGCCTGGCCGACCTACGTCCTGGCGCGCCTCTGCGTGCGCGACATTCCTTACTTCACCATTGTCAACCTGGTGGCCGGACGCGTGGTCTACCAGGAGTTTCTGCAGGGCATGGTACGCCCCGACGTTCTGGCGCCCGCCGTCGAGGCGATCCTGCCCGGAGGTTCCCGCCATGCGGAAGTCCTGCGCGGCATGGCCGACACCGTAGCGGCCCTGGGCGGCGGCGGGGACGCCAGCGGCCGGGCCGCGGCGGAGGTGCTGGACGTGGTGGCCGCCGCGGAACCGGCCGCGGCCGGCGGCGGCGTGGCAGGGGCCACCGGACCACGCACCGGGGCCCCCGGAGCGGTGGAGTCCACCCCTGACGGCCCCGGCGCATCGGCGTCCCGGGGAAGGTGAACGGGGTTGCTTTGCCCCCGTGCCGTGGTATCATACGGCAGCAGCCCAAGGCAGGCACGAGCGGCCCCGGTCCGACCGGCTCCCGAGTGCGCTGTCCGGGAGATCCCTTGTCAGAAGGCAGGGATCGGTTCAGCAGGGGCTTCGCCCTCCATCCTACGCTGAGCGCGCGACCCCGACGCGTGGGGACCCGTTGCCCGGGCGGAACGCCGGAACCGACGCAGATACGGCGGAGGACCGCCGGCGCCAGGGAAGGCGCCGCGGGAAGAGCGCTCATGCCGCGCCGCGCCGCCCGGCGGCAGCGGAAAAACGGCAACACGGAACACCATGGCAACCAACACGGCACAGGCCGTCCTCAGCCCTTCGGAAGCCTCCGCGTCCGGTCGTCTCCTGCGCATCGCCATCTGCGGCCGGCACCTGGACGACCTGCGCCAGCGCCTGCAGCGGTTCCCGATGGTCCTGGTCGACAGCGATCCCGACCTGGTTATCTCCTACGGCGGCGACGGCGCCCTGCTCGGGGCCGAACGGGATTGGCCCGGCATCCCGAAATGCCCGATCCGTGACGTGCGCCGAAACCCGAAGTGCTCCCTGCACGGCGAAGACCAGGTTCTGGACATGCTCTTCGAGGGCCGCCTGCGCCGGAGCCTCCTGGCAAGACTGCTGGCGGAGGGTCCGGGCGGCGCGCAACTCAGCGCCATCAACGACGTGATCGTCAGCAAGGGCAGCATTTCCAGCGCGGTCCGAACCCGCATCCGCCTGGACGACGAGGTGTTCCAGGCCCAGAATGTGGGGGATGGCCTGGTGGTGGCGACGCCCTTCGGCAGCACGGGGTATTTCCAGAGCATCACCCGGGGCTGTTTCCGGGTCGGCATCGGCTTGGCGTTCAACAACCCCATGAACTGGCTGGACTACGTCGTGGTGCACGAAGATACGGTGATCAGCGTCGAAATCCTGCGGGGGCCGGCCCTGTTCCTCGCGGACAACAACCCGGCCCGGTTCAACCTCAAGGACGGGGACCGGCTGACGGTGCGCCGGGCCGAGGAACCAACCCTCGCCTATGGCATCGACGTCTTCCGCTGCCGCGACTGCTACCGTCTGCGCGAGAACGGCGTATGATACGGTTCGAGGGTATGACGACATGATGCAAACGGCTGGAACGGCGTTGGCTGCCGGTGCGGTCCTCGTGGCCGCCTACCTGGTCGGCAGTGTCCCCTGGGGATACCTCATCGGTCGGCTCAACCACCTGGATATCCGGGAGCATGGCAGCGGCAACATCGGCGCCACCAACGTGCGCCGCGTGCTGGGACGGGACTGGGGGATACTCTGTTTTGCCCTGGACCTGCTGAAGGGCTTCCTGCCGGTCATGGTCGTCGGGATCGGCTGGATCACGGTTCCCGGCCTGCGGCCGGACATCGCCCGGCTGCTGGCCGCGGCCGGGGCGGTCGCGGGCCACATCTGGCCGGTGTGGCTGCGCCTGCGGGGCGGCAAAGGGGTCGCTACGACGATGGGGGCGTTGCTGGGGGTGAGCTGGTTTGCGGTGGTGGTGTGCGTGTTGACGTGGGTGGTGGTGTTTCTGTTCACCCGGTACGTTTCGCTGGCCAGTGTCTGTGCCGCGGTGATGCTTCCCTTCGGCTACCTGCTGCAGGGCTCCCTGAGCGGCGAATTGCGGCTGGACTGGACCCTGCTGCTGCTGGCGGGGCTGGCGGGGCTGATCGTCCTGCGTCACCGGAGCAACCTCCGCCGCCTGCGCGAAGGCACCGAGTACCGTTTCAGCCGCAGGAAAGCGCAACCATGAGAGTCGCGGTCCTCAGCGACGGCGCCTGGGGCACGGCCCTGGCCCTGACCTGCCTGGGCAACGGCCACGGGGTGGTCCTCTGGAGCGCCTTCCCGGATTACCTCGCCACCATGCGCGAGACACGCGCCAACCCACGCTACCTCCCCGGCGTAGCCCTGCCCCCCGCACTGGGACTGACCACCGACATCACCGAGGCAGTCCGGGACGCTGAGATGATCCTCCTGGCCGCACCGGCCCAGTACCTGCGCGGGGTCCTCGAACGGCTCCGGGAAGTGCCCCGGCGCGACGACGCCATGGTGGTGAACGTCGCCAAGGGAATCGAGGTGACCACCCTCAAACGCATGAGCGAAGTGGTGCGGGAGATCCTGGGGCCCCTGCGCTACGCTGCCCTCTCGGGACCAAGCCATGCCGAGGAAGTGGCCCGGGCCATCCCCACCGCCGTCGTGGTCGCCGCCGCGGACCCGGCCGTGGGAGTGGCCGTTCAGGAGGCCCTGATGAGCCAGGTCTTCCGCGTCTACACGTCCGACGACGTGACCGGGGTCGAACTCGGAGGCGCGCTCAAGAACGTCCTGGCCCTGGCGGCAGGGGTCTGCGACGGCATGGGCTTCGGGGACAATACCAAGGCAGCCCTGATGACCCGCGGCATCGTCGAAATGGCCCGGCTCGGATCGGCCCTCGGGGGCCGGTCCGAGACGTTCAGCGGCCTGAGCGGAATCGGGGACCTCATCGTGACCTGCATGAGCCGTCACAGCCGCAACCGTTTCGTCGGCGAACAGCTGGGTCGGGGACGGCCCCTGGAAGAGATCGTCCGCCAGATGGGCGGGCGCGTGGCCGAAGGAGTCACGACCGCCGCGGGCGCCTACCGCCTGGCCCGCGGGGCGGGCGTGGAAACCCCCATCATCGACCAGGTCCATGCGGGGCTGTACGAGGGACGCGATCCCCGGCAGGCCGTCCGGGAGTTGATGACACGCGAAGCCAAACCCGAACACCTCGGCCCGTGACCCCCGGCAACGGGCCAGGCAAAGGAGCCGCGCCATGACCATGCCCACCTGCCGATCCGCACTTCGCCTTGCCCTGTGTGCCTCGCTGTGCGCCTGCGCCCTTCGCGCGGCCGCCGGCGCGGAGGGCGCTCTCCCGGCCCCCGCGGCCCGGGAGACGGCGCTGGCGGCCGGCATCCGGGTGGATCCGGCGGCGCGTACGGTCTCCTTTGCCGGGGTGCGGAACCTGGCGGAGGGAGTCCTCGAAGTGATCGTCGCGACCCCGAAGGGGCGGCTGCATGAGGCCCTCTTCAAGGCCGACGTGAGTCCCCTGAAGCTCCAGGCGGTCCTCTATACCCTGGACCTGGACAACGGACCCCGCCTGGCGGGGCAGGACGCCCGCCGCGGCGACCTCGTGGACATCGACATCGAGTACCGGGACGCAGAGGGGAAGACGGTGCGGGAGCCGGTGGAGAACTGGATCGTCGACACCGCCTCGGGCAAGCCCATGGTCCGCACGGGCTGGGTGTTCACCGGCTCGGTCATGCGCGACGGCGCGTTCCTGGCCGAGGAGGAAGGCAACATCTGCATCAACTACTCGGTCGGATCCACCATCCTCGACTCCCCCGATCCGCGCAGCGTCGACGACACCATCCATACCGTCAACGGGGGCCGGGCCGATCCCCCCGTAGGCACCCCCGTCACCATCATCCTGACACCCCGCCCCAAGACCCCGTGAGCGGCCTGCGCCTCCCGTTGCGACACGAACGGACGCAACGGACAGGAGGAGGGAGACGCCATTGCCAGGGGGCGTTGCCGTGTCCCAGTCCCTTTTCCTCCCCCTCCGTTGTGTCCGTCTGTGCCCGTTTTTCCTCTCTCCCCCCGGGTCCCTGTGTTTTCAGCCCAGTCCCGGGCAGGCGCACCGCCGTGGAGGGCGAAGCCGTTTCGACGCGGGGTGCGGCCGCGCACCCCTTGCCGAAGGCCCTGAGCCGGGTCGAAGGGGCTCAAGGCCCTGAGGGTCCGCACGGAAATAACTTCACATTTTGGCGGGGCGCCGCATGGTCATCCGCAAGGCACGAGGAGGGCGCATACCCTGAGGTATGGTACCGACGAGGTACGCAGCGGATGGCCGTGCGC
>JAFGRS010000474.1 GCA_016935045.1 Lentisphaeria bacterium
ATGTGAGCGGGGCGGACATCACACTCCTGGATCCCGTGCCCCCGGTCAACACCCCGCCGACGGCACACGACGACGGTCCCCACGGCCTGGACGAGGGGGGGACCCTCACGGTCCCCGCGCCGGGAGTCCTCGGCAACGACGAGGATGCCGAGGGAAACGTCCTGACCGCCGTCCCGGACTCCGGGCCGGCGCATGGGGCCCTGACCCTGAACGCCGATGGTTCGTTCACCTATGTTCACGACGGCAGCGAAACGACGGCTGACAGCTTCACCTACCGCGCCCACGACGGCAAAGAACCCTCCGCTCCCGCCACGGTGCTCATCGGGATCAATCCCGTGAATGACCCCCCGGCGGCCCACGCCGACGGGCCCTACGTCGTGGTCTTGGCCACCATGATCTCCGTTCCCGCGCCGGGGGTGCTGGCCAACGATACCGATCCAGAGGGTGATCCGCTCACGGCCGTCAAGATCACCGAACCCGCGCACGGCACGGTGGACCTCTACGCGGACGGCGGCTTCCTCTACGTTCACGACGGCAGCGAAACGACGGCTGACAGCTTCACCTACCGTGCCGACGACGGGACGTCCCCGTCGGAGATCGTGACGGTCGCCCTGGCCATCACGGCCCCGACCGTTCCTCTTCCGGAGGCCCTCGATTGCGCCGCGTTGCCCTGCACGACGGGAGGAGAGGCGGACTGGTTCGGGCAGACCGGACACAGCTCGGACGGTGTGGACGCGGCCCGGAGCGGTCCCATCGGGGATGGGCAGGGGAGCTGGCTGAGCGTGACCCTCGACGGCCCGGGAACCATCGGGTTCCAATGGCGCACGTCCTCCCAGGCCCCCGGCGACGCCCTGGTGTTCCAAGTGGACGGGGCGGAGGCGGCACGGATCTCGGGCGAGACCGGATGGGCCCCCGTGCAGGAGCGCCTGCGGCCGGGGACGCATACGCTCACCTGGCGCTACGCCAAGGACGCCTCCGGGGTTGCCGGGCTGGACTGCGGTCTGGTGGACCGGGTCACGTGGTCGCCGCCTCCGGACGGCGACTTCGAGGTCGGCTTCCCCGGGGCCGGCGGGGTACCCGCGGCCGCCCGCATCTGGGACTTCAGCGGACACTACACCACCCTCTTCGAAGGCTTTGCTCTCAGCCTCGATCTGGAACACGACCCCAAGGGGGCGGTGACCGGCACGGGCCGCATCGAGGGGACCCTGGGAGGGGAAGCGGTGGACATCCCCCTGACGGTCAAGGCCAAGGCCAAGGGCAAGGCAGGGGCGGTCTCGGTGAAGATGAGTCTCTCGGGCCGAACCGACACCGCCTCGGCGAAGATCAAGCTTCCCCTGACGCTGGTCGGTACGCGCCTCGAGGGTACTGCCGCCGCCAAGCTCAGCCACAACGTGGGCGGCAAGGCATCGGTCTCGGGTCCCTGTGCTCTGGATGTGCCCGCCGGCATGGACGGGTCCTTCACGATGCCCCTGCACCTCGACCTCGATGCCGCCAAGGGGAGCGTGAACGGCACCGGGGAACTCGTGCTCTCGAACACGAGGCCCATTGCCCTGGTCGCCAAGGGGAAATTCGGCTACGAACAGACGGCGCTGCAGGTCGCCGGCGACAAACTGGCCGACCCTCTGTTCGGAGCCGTCAAACTGAAACTGAGCGTGGAAACCGCCGCCGACGGCACCGCGGCCATCCTGACGCTGAAGGGGAAGGCCTTCGGCCAGAGCATCGTCTCCCCGTGAAGCGCCGGCGGAAACCCCTGTCGGCTTCGGCGGGCGCCTCCTCCGGGATCGCGGAACAGCGGCGCCGGGCCGGCACGGGGACCATCGCGGAGCGTTGCGGGCATGGCAGACGAGTTCACCAGCGTGGAGGTGCGCTTCTACGAGGAACTCAATGACTTCCTCCCGGCGGAACGCCGCAAGCGTGCGTTCCGCGTGCCGTTGTCCGAACCGCGCTCCGTCAAGGACCTGATCGAGTCCCTGCAGGTGCCGCACACGGAGGTGGACCTGATCCTGGTCGACGGCGAAAGCGTCGGCTTCGAACACCTCCTTCGGGGCGGAGAACGGGTGGCCGTCTACCCGGTGTTCGAAAGCCTGAACGTCGCCTCCGCCTCACGGCTCCATCGCCCTCCCCTGCGTGCGCCCCGTTTTCTCGCCGATGTGCACCTCGGCGCTCTCGTGCGCCGTCTGCGCCTGCTGGGATTCGACTGCCTGTACGAACCGCCCTGGGACGACGCCATCCTGGCCCAGCGCAGCGCCTCCGAGCAACGCATCCTGCTGACTCGAGACCGAAGGCTGCTGATGCGCGCCGTCGTCACGCACGGGGTCTTCCTGCATTCCGACCAACCCGACGAGCAGATGCTGGAGGTCGTCCGCCGCCTTGACCTGCGGGATGAGATCCGTCCGCTGGCCCGCTGCAGCGTCTGCAACGGTCGCCTGGCGGAGGTGCGTAAAGAGGAGGTCAGGGAGTTGATTCCCCCGAAGACGTGGCATTACACGGATGTGTACTACCAGTGCAGCCAGTGCCGGAAGCTCTACTGGAAGGGCACGCACTGGCCGCGGCTGCGGCAGATCCTCGATCGTGTGCTGACCGATGCTCCGCCGGAGAACGTCTCCCCTCCGACGGGGGGCGGCGACCGGGACCCGGCGGGGTGATGCTGCCGCGGCGCCGGGCGGCCTCTCGCGGCCCAACGGTCCGGTCCCCGTTCCCGTCGCCATCAGGCGCCGGGGGCCGGCTCACCTTCCGTGTCGACCCGCGGCTCGGCGTTTCTGCGGCTCTCCAGCCGCGTGCTGACGACACCGATGACAGGGACCATCAGCAGGGAGAGGACGCCCGCTGCCGCGAACACCCAGCGTGTCCCCAGGTGCATGGCGATGAGCGTACCCAGCATGGGGGCGGCGATCCATCCGAGCGACTTTGCCGTCACGGCCAGGCCGAAGACGGCCCCCTTGCGGGAGGCCGGGGTGGCGCGGGAGATCCAGGCATTGAGGATGGGGTCGATGCTGCCGGCGAAGAAGATCGCCAGGAACCGCAGCGGGAAGAGGGCCGACAGCGTCCAGCAGCCGGCTGTCAGCAGCATCCCGACCCCATTGCCCACGGCTGCCAGGCGCCCGAGACGCTCCGGGGAACTGCGGTCGCACAGGTGCCCGACGATCACCCCCGAAACCATGGCGCCAATGCCCGCAACGGCATTCAGAAGGCCGGTCCAGCGCGCCGCCCCCTCGAGACGCCCGTGCAACTCCTGCACGTACAGGGGCAGGAAGGGCCCATCCAGACGCCGCGCCATGGCGGCGTAGGCCACGAGCACCAGGAGCGCCGTGCCGGGGCCCAGGGCCGCGTAGCGTTGCCGCAGCGTGCCGCCCCTGCCTTCCGACACCTCGCGGGTGAAGGTCTCGCGGATGGTGAAGAGCACGATCATGGCGGACACGAACAGAGCCAGGGAGGAGACCAGGAAGGTGCTTCGGTAGCCGACACTGTCCGCCAGCATGCCGCCGAGGAACTGACCGGCCGTGGACCCCGAGAACACGGCGGCACTGAGGCTTCCCAGCGCAAAGCCCTGGCGATTGTCGGGGGTGCCGCAGGCCACCAGGGTGACGGCGGCGGTCATGGTGCCGGTGAACATCCCCTGGACGGTGCGCAGAAGCACGAAAACGGGCACGTTCGGGGCGAACCCCATCAGCAGCAGGATCACCGCTCCGCTGATGTTGGCGCGCAGCATCATCACCTTGCGGCCGTGGCGGTCCGCCAGCAGGCCCCAGACCGGGGACATGACGGCCAGTCCGGCGGCCGACGCGGCGACGGTCATGCCCGACCAGAACTTGACGGCATTGGCGTCGGTGACGCCCAGGGCCTGGATGTAGAAGGGCGCGAAGGGCAGCGATACGGAGAAACCCACCATGGACAGAAACTGGCTCGTCCATGCGGCAAACAGATTCCTGCGCCAGGAAACCATGCAAACACCGCCACCGGCTGCGCGCTTCGGGAAAAACGTCCCACGGGTGCCGAAACGCACCCCCGGACGCCGCTGGGCCCACCACCGCCGGCTCTGCCCGCCACGAATGTGGGCGGCATTCTGCGAGCGGCGGACTCCGGCATTCCTACGGCAAAAGGCCCGCCATCAGGCCAGTTCCTTGCCGTCCATCGTACCGACGTGGATGCGAAGTTCGTCCCGATTCATGATCTTGTCCACCTTGCCGTCGAGAATCCAGAGGACGCGGTCCGAGTTGCTGAGCATCTTCATGTCGTGGGTTGCGCTGATGATCGTGACGCCTTCCTCTTCCTTGAGCCTATGCAGCAGGGCGATGATCTCCTGTCCCGTACGCAGGTCCAGGTTGCCGGTGGGTTCGTCGGCCAGGATCACCTTGGGGTCATTGGCGAGGGCCCGGGCGACGGCGACGCGCTGCTGCTGGCCGCCGGAGAGTTCGAAGGGATGGTGGTGGACGCGGTCCCCCAGTCCGACCATGGCCAGCTTGCGCGCGGCCCTCTCCTCGGCCTCTTCGATGCTGAAGCCGGAGAAGATCAGAGGCAGGCTGACGTTCTCGACGGCGGTCATGACCGGGATCAGGTTGAAGGTCTGGAAGATGTAGCCGATGTTGTGGCAGCGGAGGAATGCCTGCTGCCGTTCCGACAGGCGACTGACGTCCTGCCCCTCCATGAAGATGCGCCCCGAGGTGGGGCGGTCCAGCCCGCCGATCATGTTGAAGAACGTGCTCTTGCCGGATCCCGAGGGCCCCATGATGGAGAGGAATTCCCCTTCGTAGATGTCGGCCGTCACTCCGTCCAGGGCGTGCACGGTCTCGTCCCCGAGCCTGTAGTAGCGCCGGACATCCTCGGTATGGATCAGCACGGGCCGGTGCTCACTCATGGGACATCTCCCCGACCTGGATGTCGATGTTCGCGCGTGCCTCGATGCGGTCGCAGCTCCCATCGCGGATCCAGACGACGCGGTCGCACTTGTCGAGCATCTTCATGTCGTGGGTCGCGCAGATGACGGTCACATGGAGGTCGTGGCAGAGCCCGACGAGCAGGTCGATGATCTCCTGGCCGGTTCTCATGTCCAGGTTGGCGGTGGGTTCGTCGGCCAGCACGATGGCCGGGCGGTTGGCTAGGGCCCGGGCGACGGCGATGCGCTGCTGCTGGCCGCCGGACATCTGGGGGGGCTTGTGGGTCAGTCGGTGCCCCAGGCCCACCTGCCTGAGGATGTCGCCGGCGCGGTTGAAGGCCTCCTCTCCGGGCACGCCCGCGAAGGTCATGGGGAGCATCACGTTTTCGAGGCAGGTCATGACCGGGATGAGATTGAAAGACTGAAAGATATATCCTATCTTACGGCAGCGCAGCCAGGCCAGTTCGAAGGCATCGAGCTGGGCAATGTCCACGTCGTCGATGTAGACCTTGCCGCCACTGGGTTTGTCCAGCCCCCCGATCATGTTGAAGAAGGTGCTTTTGCCGGACCCGGACGGGCCCATGATCGCCAGGAATTCGCCCTCGTAGATGGACAGGGTGACCCCTCGCAGGGCATGGACTTCGATCTTGCCCATGCGGTAGACCTTGCGCACGTCCTGGGTCTGGACGATGATCCGCCGGGTGTCCTTCCGGTTGCTGAAGAAGAGGAATTCCTGGACTTCCTCGGCGCTGACGGTCTGTGTTTCCGGCATGGTAGACTCGCTTTTGCGGACCCCGGGCGCCCGCCCGGGCGGCGGGGTCTTCCTCACACGTTTGTGCGCAGCGCGTCCGCCGGCACCATCTTGGCTGCGACCACGGCGGGGTAGATTGCGGCGATGATGGACAGGAGCGTGCCGATGCCGACGGAGGCGAGGGCGCAGAGCAGCAGCCAGGCCAGGGGCATGCCGGCCAGGAGCAGGCCCATGCCGGCGCTGAGCATGTAGGCGCAGAGGGGAACCAGGAACCCCAGCACCGTGCCCAGCAGGGCGCCCACCACGCCGATCAGGAAACTCTCGATGAGAAAGAGCTTGACGACGAACCCGGAGAGGGCGCCGAGGCATTTCATGGTCCCGATTTCGCGGATGCGCTCGGTGACGCTCATCAGCATGGCGTTGCTGATCCCGATCACGGTCACCAGGATCGAGACGATGGTGATCCAGACCTGACGGGCGCGTTGCTGCCGATGTCGGAGGGAGGCGCGTTCGAGTTCCTCCTCCGTCTGCCGGTAGCTGAGGCTGGAATAGACGACGTGGTCGTTTCCCGCCCGGAGGGTCTGCTCGTCGTAGCGCTCGGGGAAGCAGTCCAGGACCACCGGCTGGGCCATCGTGGTCAGGAGGGCGGAGAGATCCGCCTCGGCAAGGGACGGCAGTTCGGCGCTCAGCAGCAGGACCACGTGGGCATCCCGGAACGCCGCGCCGGCATTCTCGACGCGGCGGAAGGCGGGTGCCGCGAACACGTCCGCACTCCCGCCGGGGCCCGGGGCCCGGGAGCCGGGTCTGCGCGTCGCGAGCACGGCCACCGAAGCGGCCTCCATCCGGGCCCCGATCTCTTCGAGCATGCGCAGGAAGCGGGGATCGTCGACGGGACCGTCGAGCAGGATCCCGATCCGGCGCCCCAGGAAGGTGCCGATCTCGTCTTCCACCAGCTTCAGGAGGCGGTTCACCTCGGTTTTGGTGCGGGTTTCCTCGGCGAGACCGGACTTGAGCCCCTCCCCCGTGAGGACACTCATCAGAAAGGCGATGCCCAGAACGACGCCGCTCACGGTGATGAGGCTCCGTCCCAGGCGGATGCGCAGCCCGCGCAGGGTGATGCGGATGGCGACGGGCCAGGGCAGGATGACCTGCTCGTCGATGCGGCGGGACACGGCTCGGTTGTCGGAAGCCTGTTTCATGCTCTCTGGTCCGTCCCCCGCCTGCGTGCCGCGGCGACCGCGCCTGAGCCCGGGGTCATACCGGCAGGCCGGAGATGGCTTTGCTGATGAGGGTCACGGCCACGCAGGCCATGCCTACGAGGCCCTCGCCCACGAGGTACCCGGCCATCACCACGGGCAGGACCTTCAGCACCCGTTCCCGCCCGTACTTGCGGTGCAGGTAGAAACGGGCAATCAGCGCGCCGACGATCTCGAGCACGAAGACATGGCAGCCGTGCCCGATGCCCCGGACGAATCCGTAGACGAACATGATCGGAGCGCCGAAGCGCCGGAGCAGGGCGAAGAGGAACACCGTCACCAGGGTCCCCAGGCCGAGGATTCCGGGTTTGAACGCCTTGTCGAACATGGTTTCGACCAGGCCGTCGCCGGTGGTGGCGGACCACATGATGAGGCTCTGCTTGACCTGCTGGTCCCACATCACCTCGGTCCAGGGGAACATGGCGGAGGGGATTTCGTTCGAGCGCCAGATGAAACTCCAGAACACGAACCCGAGGAGGATGGTCAGGGGCATCCGCACCAGGTCCAGCTTGACATAGCTCGTGAAGCGGGTCCCGGTCAGTTCCTTGACGCGGAAGCTCGGGGCCACGGCGCCGAAGTTCTCCTCCGGGAACGGCGCCAGCCAGACGTTCAGACCCTGGGTGCCCGAGAGCAGGATGGCCCCCTCCTTGATGAAGGGGATGTCGACGTGCTGGCCGTTCACGGCGATCATGCGCGCGTTCAGGTAGGACAGGACCGGGGTGAACACGAAGGCGAAGAACACCAGGAAGATGACCGGGAAATCGGGCACCAGCATCTTGCACATCACGCACATGGTTCCCGCCGCCAGGAAGTACCCCACGAAGCAGAGCTTGAGGGACCAGTCCCCGCGCCCCGGGGGTGTGGCCCAGGGGTCTTTCCGATCGCGAAACAGGGTTTTGCGATCCCGGCTGCGGGCGCGGAGGTTGGCGACCATGGCCTGGCCGGTCTGGTAGAGGCTGATGATGGCGATGCCCATGGCGCAGCCGATGCCGAAGGAGAAGTAGAAGTCGATGCTGTTGGCGATGCCGGTGTCCACGGTCCCCATTCCGGGCTGCCAGGTGGTCAGCATGCCGCTCTTGACCAGGATGGGGTTGAGGACGAAGGTCATGAGGATGGCGAGCCCCGTGCCCTGGATGGCGCGCCAGGGGATGATCATGCCGGTGATCACCAGCGACAGGTGCCAGGTGATGCCGGTGGGTACGGCGGGGAGAATCGCCTCGGTGACGGTGGTGGAATCGTACCACGGGATGGGGAACAGCATCATGGGCTTGGTCAGAAAGGCGCCGCTGACGACGGGAAGGCCAATGTAGAAGATCCCGAAGGCCAACCCCAGCATGGTGCCCGAGGAGAAGGCCCGCCACTTCCAGGCATTCTTCTTGTCGCCGGCCTCCGCTATGGCCATGGCGCCCTGGGCACTGATGGGAGCGAAGGGGAACGGCAGACGCTCGAAGTCGCTGGTCAGACGGAACAGACCATACCCCAAGGTGTAGCGCTTGACGAAACCGAGGACCCAGGTGGCAATGCCGAAGATCAGAAACGGCAGCAGCCAGTCGCGGTGCAGGAAGGTCCTCTCCGTGATGGCCACGCTGTCGGCCGGCGGCGCCCACCAGCGCGGGAACTGCCCGGCCAGGCCCGCCGCCATCACCGGGTCGCTGCGCACAATGTAGGCGCGACGGACAAACCCGCCGAACAGGCCGGTCTGCGCCCCCATCATCGCCCCGGCAACGGCCAGAAGCAGAACCACCTCCTGGCGATTCATCGTCTTCATGGCCCGCCTGCTCACCTCGCTGAAGATGATCAGGGTCACCCAGGGCGCCGCACCCAGGCCCCCGCCGTTGATCAGGCCGAGGTAGATCGCCCCCGGCAGCATCAGCACGCCGCAGAAGAGGGCCCCGAAGACCGTTGTCCAGGTGAATCCGTCCCTGTACTCGGTCGGTTCTTCGAGCAGCGATCGGTAGAGTTCGAGTTCCTTGTCCCGTGCCGAGGCACGTTCGCGCTTAGCGGCCATGTGCAGCCTCCGCCCCTGGGGACTCCTCCGTTCTGTCGCCCGGCTCCGGCGTCGCGGCGGCGGCTTCCGCGTCGATCGCCTGCCGCGCTTCCTCCACCAGGCGTTCGTCGGCCCCGAGCAGGCGCCGGGCACGGTGCAGGAAAGACAGCTTCTCGGCCTCCGGCACCACCCGCCAGTCCAGGAAGTGCTTGCGCAGGATCTTGAGGAAGAGGTAGTTCGTGCGCATCCACGAGGAGAGGCCGCCGCTGAGGTGGTTGAGGGTCAGGTGGGCCACGGTCTGGCCCGAGCGCGGGTCCTCCGAAAAGTGCAGAATCACCTCCTGGCTGACGCCCAGGTCATAGGGCCGCAGCCAGGCCGTGGTGTGCACGCAACTGGCGACCTCCCCCTGGAAGCGCGTCATGGTGCAGGATGGCGGCGAGCAGAAGAACCTGCCGCTCGAACCCTCCCCGAACTCGTCAAACCAGCCCATGAAATAGGCCACGATGGCCACGCGGTCCCGAATGCTGAAGGTGAAGGGCAGATGGAAACGGATGCTGCCGTCCACGGACGACGGGACCCGCCACTTCATCTCCTCGGCCGGCGCCGCCAGACGCGCCGCCGCCCGGGCCGGGAACCAGGTGGAAAACAACACCGCCACCATGATCACCAGCGAATACATGACGGCATAGATGGACGAGTAGTTGATGGTCAGCCCCACATTCCAGCCCGCCAGCGTCACCAGCTTGCCCGCCAGGTTGGCCACCAGGTAGCCGCCCAGGGCCCCCACCACCGCGTAGACGCAGGCCTCGGCAATGAAGAGGAAGAACACGTGGAACGGGTTCAGCCCCACCGCGTTGTAGACGTAGATCTCGTCCTTGCGCTCGTAGACGCTGCCCCGCATGGTGTTGAGCACGGTCAGGGAGGCGATGAGCAGGGGGATGAGCAGTTCCAGGTAGTTCGAGCCGCGCGGACGGCGGAACTTGGCCCCGAAGTAGGCCATGTCGCCGATGCCGTAGAAGGCCTTCGAGCCGGTCTTCTCGAGATAACGGTCCAGGATCTGCCGCACACGCTTGTGACTGCCGGCCTTGGACAGATCGATGGCGATGGAGGCCACGTGCCAGCCGGCCGTCCGCGACCAGTCATTGCAGATGATGATGTCGCTGCCGCTGAGGCGCTTCATCATCTCGGGCATCTCGTCTTCGCCGGATTCCTCTTCGTTGGGGCGTCCGACGATGGACTCCACGTCGTAGGGGGCCAGGGATTCGCCGTCCAGGTCGTGGAGCTGGTCGAAGCGGTTGCTGTCGTAGATGCCCTTGACGGCGAGGACGGTGCCCTCCACGCGGATGCGCACGTTGCCGGTTTCCACCATCAGGGGGGTGATCTTCATTTCCGCGGCCATGCGGTCGGGGATGAAGCAGGTGTCCGCCTCGTCGTCCCGGAACCAGTAGTGCCGGTGCGTTTCGTCGTCGGGGTGGGGCGGGGTGCTGGTCAGGAAGATGCCGTCGAAGCGGATGGGTTCCTTCTGATTGACGCGCAGTTTGCCCTTGAAGTGGCTGACGATGGCATCGGGGGTGGGCTGGCGTTGTTTGGGGAACAGCACCAGCTC